>NZ_JBSGXB010000129.1:13801-19676 GCF_053609185.1 Streptomyces sp. NPDC054956
TATTTAGCGGCCCCCCCCCTTTATATACAATATTTACGTCGTCGCCTGGTTCTTTTTTTTATACGACACTCCTCCCCCCCTCCGGGGGGCGCGCCCCACACCCGCCCGCCGCGCCTTCGGCATATCCGCTTGAGTTCGTTCCGGCGGGTCCCCTGACCGACGGAGGCCGCCTGCGACGGGAGATCGGGGGTGCCACTCGTGCGGATCGGACTGCTCACGGAAGGTGGTTATCCGTATGCCACGGGAGAGGCCAGGCTGTGGTGCGACCGGCTCGTGCGCGGGCTCCCGCAGCACGAGTTCGAGCTCTACGCGCTGAGCCGCAGCGCCGAGCAGGAGGAGCGCGGCCGGGTGCCGCTGCCCTCCCACGTCACCCGGGTCAGCACCGCCCCGCTGTGGGCCCCGGCCGACGACGGGCGCAGCTACGGGCGCCGCGAACGCCGCCGCTTCGCCGCCGCCTTCACCGAACTGGTCCGGGGCATCTGCGGAGCCGACGCCGGCCGGTTCGCGGACGGACTGTACGCCCTGGCCGAACTCGCCTGGGACCAGGGCGGACTGTGCGCGGCACTGCGCTCCGAGACGGCCGTGCGGGCGGTGGAGTCCGCCTGCCGGGCCCCGGGCGCGAGCAGGACCGTACAGCGGGCGCAGGTGGCGGACCTGCTGGAGTTCGTGGACGAACTGGAGCGGCTGCTGCGGCCGTTGTCCCTGGACTGGTACGAGGACCTGCGCGAGGTCGACGTCTGCCACGCGGCGGCCGGCGGGGTGGCGGCGCTGCCCGGGCTGCTGGCCAAACGCTTCTTCGGAGTGCCGCTCCTCGTCACCGAGTACGGGGTCCAGCTCCGGGCCCACTACCTGGAGCGCTCCGCGCAGGACGAACGGCCGGCCGTACGGGCCCTGCTCGCCGCCTTCCACACCCGGCTGGCCGGCGAGATCTACGCGCAGGCCGACCTGCTCACCCCCGGCAACGCCCACGCCCGGCGCTGGCAGGAACGCTGCGGGGCCCCGCGCGAGCGGCTGCGTACCGTCTACCCCGGGATGGAGGCGGACCGATTCGCCGCCGTCGGCGAGGACCCGGCCTCCGGGGACCCCGACACGCTCGTGTGGGTGGGCCGGATAGAGCCCGCCAAGGACCTGATCGCCCTGCTCCACGCCTTCGCCGAGGTGCGCAAGGCCGCGCCGCGCACCCGGCTGCGGATCTTCTCGACGGCCGTCGCCGCGGGGGCGGCGTCCGTCCAGTACCTCGCCGACTGCCGCTCGCTCGCCGCGCAGCTCTTCCCGGACGAGGCGGCCGACGCCCACGCGGTCGGCGAGAGCCCCGTCACCTTCGAGGAGATCGGCGGGCCCGAGGCCCCCTCCCCGGCCGACGCGTACGGCGCCGGGCGGGTGACGGTGCTCTCCTCCGTCATCGAGGGCTTCCCCATCGCCCTGGCCGAGGCGATGTTCTGCGGCCGGGCCACCGTGTCCACCGACGTCGGCGCCGTCTGCGAGGTGATCGGCGGGACCGGGCTCGTGGTGCCGCCGCGCAACCCCCGCGCGCTCGCCGAGGCCTGCGTCGCACTGCTGGGGGACCCCGAGCGGGCCCAGCGGCTCGGGGCGGCCGCCCGGGCCCGCGCCCTGGAGCTCTTCACGGTCGAGCAGAACGTCAGCGCCTTCCAGGAGTCCTACCTGTGGCTGCTCGCCCGGGGCCCGGCCCGGCCCGAGGGCGCCGACGGCGGGGTGCCCTTCGCGCAGCCGCCCGAGGCGCGGGTCCCCGGACACTGGGCCACCCCCACCTGGGCGGCGGACCCCGACGTGCCCGTCACCAGTGCGGAGGCACCCGTATGACCACCACCCCCCTCGACGAAGCCGTTCCCACCGGCCCCGCGCCGCGCCGCAGGGCCGGCGGGGACCCCGTCAAAGCGCTCCTCCACCGCCACCGGGAGCTCTGCGAGCACGCCGTGGACCCGCTGGAGATCGCCGCCGGGCTGGAGGCGCACGGCATCACCGACCGCACCGCCGCCCGGTTCCGGCACCGGGACGTCTTCTCCCTCGCGGAGGAGCTCTACGCCCGGACCCCCCGCGCGCAGACCCCGCCCGCCCCGCACGCCGGCAGTCCGGTCGGCCCCGGGGCGGTACGGGGCTTCGGCTACGCACTGCTCCCCGGGGCCCTCGCCCTCGGCGCGGCCGCCGCCGGGGCGCCCTGGGCCGGGGTCGTCGCGGTGCTCGTCACCGCGGCCGCCCTCGGACGGCCGGGCCGGTCCGCCGGGGGCCGCTTCCCCGCGCCGGTGTACCTGCTCGCGGTGACCGCCCTCGGCTGGGCCGTCCTGCGGTACGGGACCCCGCTCGGGCTCGCCCTGGCCGTGGCCGTCGCCCCCGCGCACCTGGCCGGCGCCGTCTTCGCGGCCCGCGCCCGGCGCCGGCTCGCCGGGAGCCGGGCCCTGGAGGACTTCGCCGACGGGGTGCGTCCGCTGCTCTTCGGCACGCTCGCCCTGTTCACCGCGGCCGCCGCGGGGGCGGCCGCGCTGGCCGGGGCCCCGCTGCCGGTGGCCGTACCGCTCGCGGTGCTGCTGTTCCTGATCCGGCTGCTGCTCGGCCACGGCGCCCCGCGCGGGGCGCTCGCGGCGGCCCTGGCCCTCTGCCTCGCCCTGCTCCCCGTCCCGGCGGCGCCGTTCGCCGCCGCCGCGGGACTCCTCGTACCCGCCGTCCTCGCCCTGTCGCGGGCCTCGGCGCACGCGCGGCCCTGAGCCGCCCCCGCCCTTCGGAAGCCGACGCCGAAGTACCCCGTACCCCTACCTACCCACCCAGCAAGGAGACACAGGACATGACCGGCCAGCCAACCAACCAAGGGGCCGCGCGATGAGGGTGCTGCTGATCGGAGCCAACGGTTACCTCGGGCGCTACGTCGCCGACCGCCTGCTCGCCGACCCCGCGGTCCAGCTCACCGCGCTCGGCCGCGGCGACGACGCCGACGTCCGCTTCGACCTCGCCACCGGCAGTCCCGGCGCCCTCACCCGGTTCCTCGACGCCGTCCATCCCGGCGTCGTCATCAACTGCGCCGGCGCCACCCGGGGCGGAGCCCGGGAACTCACCCGGCACAACACGGTCGCGGTCGCCACGATCTGCGAGTCGCTGCGCCGCAGCGGCTGCGGGGCCCGGCTCGTCCAGCTCGGCTGCGCCGCCGAGTACGGGCCCAGCCAGCCCGGGTCGTCCACGGCCGAGGACGCCGTGCCCAGACCGGGCGGGCCGTACGGGGTCAGCAAGCTGGCCGCCACCGAACTGGTGCTGGGCTCCGGGCTCGACGCCGTGGTCCTGCGGGTCTTCTCGCCCGTCGGCCCCGGCACCCCGGCCGGGTCCCCGCTCGGCCGGCTCGCCGAGGCCATGCGCCGCGCGATGCAGTCCGGGGACGGGGAGCTCAAGCTCAGCGGGCTCGGCGTGCAGCGCGACTTCGTCGACGTGCGCGACGTGGCGCGGGCGGTCCACGCCGCCTCGCTGTCGGCGGCCCAGGGCGTGGTCAACATCGGCACCGGGCGGGCGGTGCGGCTGCGCGACGCGGCTGCGGTGCTGGCGCGGGTCGCCGGCTACGGCGGCTCGCTGCACGAACTGGACGTACCGCAGCACGACCGGCACCCGGGCGCGCACGGGCACCCCGGCCGGCCGCAGGGGCTCGCCGCCATCGGCTCCCCCCGCTCCGAGGCCACCGCCGAGCAGCTGGCGGCGGTGCAGGCGCAGCCCCCGTACCCCTACCCGGACGGCTGCGGGGCCTGGCAGCAGGCGGATGTCCGTACCGCCCGCGACCGGCTCGGCTGGCGGCCGCGGATCAACCTGGAGGAGTCCCTCGCGGACATCTGGATGGAGGCGGCGTGCCGCATCTGACCACTCCGCCGGCCGCCGGCGAGGCCGTCGCCGAGACGGGCCGGCTGGGATTAGGGGTCCCCGGGTACGCGCACCCGCTGCTCGCTCCGGTGGAGTGGGCCGAGCTGACCCGGCCCGGGACGCCGCTGCACTGGGCCGTCCTCAACGTCACGGACGGGCCGGGCGGCCGGCCCGACCCGCACTGCACCGAGGCGGCCGCGAAGCTCCGCGGTGCCGGCGGCGCGCTCCTCGGTCATCTCGCGATGCGGGACGGCGAGCGGTCCTTCGGGGAGCTGATCTCCGACGCCCACCGCTTCCGCGACTGGTACGGCGTGGGCGGCTTCTACCTGGCCGGGGCGCCGGCCGGGAAGGCCGAACTGGCCTCCGTACGCCGGATCACCGACACCCTGCGGGGGCTCGGGGACGGTCTGCGGATCGTCCTCGGACACGGCACCCATCCGTACGAGGGGTACGTGGAGAGCGCCGACCAGCTGGTCACCTTCTCCGGGACCTGGGCCGACTACCGTTGGTCGCAGGTGGCCGAGTGGACGGCGGACCATCCGCCGGAGCGGTTCTGCCACCTCGTTCACGGGGTGCCGCGCACGCACCTGGAGGAAGCGCTCCGGATCGCCCGCTGGCAAGGGGCCGGGACCATCTGGTTCACCGACCGGCGGGGCACCGACGACCGGGACCCCTGGGCCTCGATGCCCGCCTACTGGGACGAAATCGTCTCGAGAATTGGGACGGGTGTCTTGGAATGAAGACGGCCGTGGCAGTGTTACGGGGAGAACAACCATTCAGTTTGCTCCCTGCTCTGCGGGGATGCTCCCCATCTACGGAGTGCCCGTGTCGCTGCCACCGCTGGTCGAGCCAGCAGCTGAGCTCACCGTTGACGAGGTCCGTCGGTATTCGCGGCACCTGATCATCCCGGACGTCGGGATGGACGGCCAGAAGCGCCTCAAGAACGCCAAGGTGCTCGCCGTGGGCGCGGGCGGCCTCGGCTCGCCCGCCCTCATGTACCTGGCCGCGGCCGGCGTCGGCACGCTGGGCATCGTGGAGTTCGACGAGGTCGACGAGTCGAACCTGCAGCGCCAGATCATCCACAGCCAGGCGGACATCGGCCGTTCCAAGGCCGAGTCGGCCCGCGACAGCGTGCTGGGCATCAACCCGTACGTGAACGTGGTCCTTCACGAAGAGCGGCTCGAAGCCGAGAACGTGATGGAGATCTTCAGCCAGTACGACCTCATCGTCGACGGCACGGACAACTTCGCCACGCGCTACCTCGTGAACGACGCCTGCGTGCTGCTGAACAAGCCGTACGTGTGGGGTTCGATCTACCGCTTCGACGGCCAGGCCTCGGTCTTCTGGTCCGAGCACGGCCCGTGCTACCGCTGCCTCTACCCGGAGCCGCCCCCGCCGGGCATGGTCCCGAGCTGCGCCGAGGGCGGCGTGCTGGGCGTGCTCTGCGCGTCCATCGGGTCCATCCAGGTCACCGAGGCCATCAAGGTCCTCACGGGCGTCGGCGAGCCGCTGGTCGGCCGCCTGATGATCTACGACGCCCTGGAGATGCAGTACCGCCAGGTCAAGGTCCGCAAGGACCCCGACTGCGCGGTCTGCGGTCCGAACGCGACCGTCACCGAGCTCATCGACTACGAGGCCTTCTGTGGCGTCGTGTCGGAGGAGGCCCAGGAGGCCGCGCTCGGCTCCACGATCACTCCCAAGCAGCTCAAGGAGTGGATCGACAACGACGAGCCCATCGAGATCATCGACGTCCGCGAGATCAACGAGTACGAGATCGTCTCGATCCCCGGCGCGAAGCTGATCCCCAAGGGCGAGTTCCTGATGGGCACCGCCCTCCAGGACCTGCCGCAGGACAAGCGCATCGTCTTGCACTGCAAGACGGGTGTCCGCAGTGCGGAAGTCCTCGCGGTCCTGAAGTCCGCGGGCTTCGCCGACGCGGTCCACGTCGGTGGCGGCGTCATCGGCTGGGTCCACCAGATCGAGCCCGAGAAGCCGGTCTACTAGCAGTCGTCCGAAGGGGCCGTAC
>NZ_JBSGXB010000130.1:0-19625 GCF_053609185.1 Streptomyces sp. NPDC054956
CACCCGATTCCCTCCGGCCGTGATATTGCCTGCGGCGGTGACGCCGCCGGTGGTCGTGATGCTGTTGTTGAAGGTGCTCGCCCCGGTGACGTTCAGGACCGCATCGACCGGGGCTCCGGGCCGTTCTGGGTGCGGGGCCGCGGGGGGTGGGGGAGGATGGGCCCGTCCGGGTCCCCGGCCCCTGGGAGGTGACCGTGCGGCGGTTGCTGCGCATACCCGCGGGCCTGGCCCTCGTGCTCGCGGTGGGCGTCCTGTGGTGGTGGGCCGTGCTGCGGCTGGTGCTGGCGCCGGCCGAGGCGGGGCCCCTGGAGGGGGCGGTCGCCGTCGGAGGGTGGGGACTGGGGCTGCTGCCCGTGCACTGTGTGCCGGGGCCGGTGCGCGGGCGTCGTGGGGCGGCGGCTACCAGGGCATCGAGACTCCACCGTTCGGACGAAGGATCTGGCCCGTCATGAAGGACGAGGCGTCCGAGGCGAGGTAGAGCACGGCCTGGGCGATGTCCTCGGGCTCGCCCACGCGGCGCAGCGGGGACATCCGGGTCATCATCGCCTCCGTCTGCTCCTGGACCTCCGGGCTGTGGCGGCCGGTCATCGGGGTACGGATCCATCCGGGCGCCACGGCGTTGACGCGGATGCCGTGCGGGCCGGCCTCGGTGGCGAGGGTCTTGGTCAGCTGGACGACGGCCGCCTTGGCGGCGCTGTAGCAGAGCAGGCCGGGCTGGGCGGCGTCCACGGCGCCGGAGGCCATCGTGATGATCGAACCGGGCCGGCCGGCCGCGATCATCGAGCGGGCGGCTTCCTGGCAGGTGCGCAGGACGCCCTTGAAGTTGATGTCCAGGACCCGGTCGAGGTCCTCGTCGGTCGTCTCCAGGACGCTGCTGCTGTGCATGATCCCGGCGATCGCGGCGGTGATGTCGAGCGGGCCGGCCTGCGCCACGGCGGCCTCGATGGCCGCGCGGTCGGTCACGTCGAGGGGATGGACCTCCGCCCGCCCGCCCGCCTTGGTGATCAGCTCGGCGGTCTCCCGCAGGCCGTTGGCGTCGCGGTCCGCGCAGTGCACGGACGCTCCCGCCTCGGCGAGCAGTACGGCGGTGGCGCGGCCTATGCCGCTGGCGGCACCGGTGACCAGGGCGGTGCGGCCGGTGAGGTCGTACGCAGTGGGTGTGGGCATGCGGGGACGGTACGACCGGATCTGACGGAGCGTCAACTATGGTGTGGGGCCGGATTGGCAGCGGGGGCACCAGTAGGTGGGGCGGCCGTCCTGCGGGGCCTCGCGGACGGGGGTGGCGCAGCGCAGGCAGGGGCGGTGGGTACGGCCGTACACGAAGAGGTCCTGACCGGGGCGGCGGCTGCCGGTGGTGTTGCGGCGGCGGTCCTTGTTCGCGTCGAGGAGCCGGTGTGCGGCGGCGGCGAGGCGGGGGAACGTGGCGGGCGGGATGTCGCCGACGGGGGTCCAGGGGGTGACCTGCGCGAGGAAGCAGAGCTCGGCCTTGTAGATGTTGCCGATGCCGGCCAGGTTGCGCTGGTCGAGGAGGGCCTCGCCGAGGGGGCGGCCGGGGGCGGCGAGGAGGTTCGCGGCGGCGGCCTCCGCGTCCCAGTCGGGGCCGAGGAGGTCGGGGCCGAGATGGCCCACGACGCGGTGCTCGTCGGCGGTGCGGAGCAGCTCGACGACGGGGAGGCGGTAGCCGACGGCCGTGTGGGCGGCGGTGGCGAGGATGACGCGGATCTCGTGGGCGGGGCCGGGCGGGGTGCCTCCGGCGGGGGTGGGGAGGATGCGCCAGGTGCCGTCCATGCGGAGGTGGGTGTGGAGGGTGAGGAGGGGGGTGCCCCCGGCTGCGGGTCGCGCTTTGGCTTCGTCGCCTCCGGTACGGGTTCCCCCGCGGGGAGCGGCTCCGGCCCTGGCTCCGGCACCGGCCCCGGGACCGGGACCGGCATCGGCCCCGGGACCGGGACCGGCATCGGCCCCGGGTTCGGCACCGGCGCGGGCTTCGGGAGGGGTTCCCGGGCCGGCTTCGGCTTGGGTTCCGGCCTCGCCGAGGCGGATGAGGAGGTGTTTGCCCCGGGGGACGACGCCGAGGGTGGTGAGGCCGGTGAGGTCGGCGGTGGCGAAGCGGGGGACGCGGAGGTCGGAGCGGATGAGCACTTCGCCCGCGAGGGCCTCGCGGAGCCGGGCCGCGACGCGGTAGACGCTGTCTCCTTCGGGCATAGGGCCATTCTCCTTCGGAGCGGGCCCGTCGTCCCGTGCCGGGGACGCTGCGGCCGGCGCGGCGCGTGTCCTGGCGGGGGCCCGGTCCCGGCGGCAGGCTTCGGCGTCCCGGGGCCGGTGCCGCCTGCGGGGCCTTGCGTACCGCTGCGCGGCGTTCCTCCCCGCCCCACCCTTCCGCCGTTCCCCGGGGCTGCGCCCCGGACCCCGTCGGCAGAGCTGCGCCTCGGCGCGTGCTCCCTGGGGCTGCGCCCCGGACCCCGTTCCGGGGGCCGCGTCCGTGCGGCAGGGGTGTGCGTCGGGGTCCGGGCCGGCGGGGGTGTTTGCAGTCCGCCGTTCGCGGGCTGTTGCTCCCCTCATTGGCGGAGGCGGAGGCCTCGGGGGGTGGCGTGGAAGCCGGAGGATTCCAGGGGTGGGGCGTACGGGGAGGTCAGGGCGGGGGTGGTGTTGATGCGTTCCACCGTGAGGGCGGGGAGGGTGCCTGAGCGGGAGGATGCCGCCAGGGCGGACGTGGCCGCTGTCAGGCGGGGGTCGTCCGGATCCGGCCAGGCGAGGAGGGTTTTGCCGCCGCGCTCCAGGTAGAGGGTGAGTTCGCCGTCGACCAGGACCACCAGGGAGCCCGCCTTGCGGCCCGGTTTGTGGGTGGCGCCGGCCGGGGGTTCCGGCCAGGGGAGGGCCGCGCCGTAGGCGTTCGCGGGGTCGGCGGCCGCCAGGACCACCGCCACCAGTGGCGGTGGGGTCCGTTCCGCGGCGCGCAGGCGGTCCACCGCTCCGTCCATGGCGAACTGGGCCGCGCCCAGGCCCTCGACCACGTAGCCCCGGCGGGCCTGGCCGCTGTCCTCGAAGGCGGACAGGACGCGGTAGACCGCGCTGAAGCCGCCCTCCACGCCCTCGGCGGCCACCGCGCCCCGGGTCACCACGCCGTGCCGGTCCAGCAGGGTGCGGGCCAGCGCGTGCGCGCGGTGCGTCGGGTCGGGTGCGTGGACCGGGAGCAGGGACCAGCGGCCCGACACCGTGGGCGGGCCCGTACGGGAGGCGGGCGTGGTGAGCGTGCCGTAGCGGCCGCGGGGGATCGTACGGCGCGCGCGGTGGGCGGTGGCGCCCGCCGTGCGGCCCGAGCCGAGGAGGGAGCGCAGGGGGGCCAGGGTGTCGTTGGTCAGGCGGCCCGACCAGGCCAGGTCCCAGAGCGCGGCGGAGAGCTCCGCGTCCGAGGCGTCGGGGTGGCGGGTGCGCACCGACTGCGTCAGCTGGCGGAAGAACAGGCCGTAGCCGCCGGAGAGGGTGCCGAGGATCGCTTCGTGGAGCGGGTTCAGCTCCAGGGGGTGCTGCGGCGGGAGGAGGAGCGGGGCCGCCTCCGCGAGGTAGAGGGAGATCCAGCCGTCCTTGCCCGGCAGGGCCCCCGCACCCGCCCAGACCACCTCGCCCGTGGTGGTGAGCTCGTCCAGGAGGGTGGGGGAGTAGTCGGCGACCCGGGACGGGAGGATCAGGCGTTCGAGGGCGGAGGCCGGGACCGGGGCGCCCTGGAGCTGTTCGATCGCGCGGGCCAGGCCGTCGATTCCGCGCAGGGCCCCGCCCAGGTGCTGCCACTGGGGGAGGAAGGTGGCGAGGGCGGCGGGCGGGACGGGCTCCAGCTCCTGGCGCAGCGCGGCCAGCGAACGGCGGCGCAGCCGGCGCAGTACCGTCGCGTCGCACCATTCCTGGCCGATCCCGGCAGGGTGGAACTCGCCCTGGACCACGCGCCCGGCCGACGCGAGCCGGTGCAGCGCGCCGTCCGTCACGGCCGGGCCCAGCCCGAAGCGGGCGGCGGCGGTGGCGGTCGTGAAGGGGCCGTGGGTCCGGGCGTAGCGGGCCAGGAGGTCGCCGAGCGGGTCCTTGACCGGCTCGGTGAACGCCTCCGGGACGCCCACCGGGAGCGCCGTGCCCAGTGCGTCCCGCAGCCGGCCCGCGTCCTCGATCGCCGCCCAGTGGTCCTCGCCGGCGATGCGGATCCGGATCGCCCGGCGGGAGGAGGCGAGGGACTGCGCCCAGGCCGGTTCCGCGCCGCGCGCGGCCAGCTCGGCCGGGGTGAGCGGGCCCAGCAGGCGCAGCAGGTCGGCCACCGACTCGGCGTCCTTGGCCCGCCGGTCCTCGGTCAGCCACTGGAGCTCCCGCTCCAGTTCCTCCAGTACCCCCGCGTCCAGCAGTTCGCGGAGCTCGGCCTGGCCCAGCAGTTCGGCCAGCAGCCGGGAGTCCAGGGACAGCGCGGCCGCCCTGCGTTCGGCGAGGGGCGAGTCGCCCTCGTAGAGGAACTGGGCGACGTACCCGAAGAGGAGGGAGCGGGCGAAGGGGGAGGGCTCGGTGGTGGTGACCTCGACGAGGCGGACCCGGCGGGCCTCGATGTCCCCCATCAGCTCGGTCAGGCCCGGTACGTCGAAGACGTCCTGCAGGCATTCCCGTACGGCTTCCAGCACGATCGGGAAGGAGCCGAACTCCGAGGCCACCTGGAGGAGTTGCGAGGCACGCTGGCGCTGCTGCCACAGCGGGGTGCGCTTGCCGGGCGAGCGGCGCGGCAGCAGCAGGGCGCGCGCCGCGCACTCGCGGAACCGCGAGGCGAACAGCGCGGACCCGCCCACCTGGTCGGTGACGATCTGGTTGACGTCCCCGTGGTCGAAGACCACGTCCGCCGCGCCGAGCGGGGGTTTGTCGTCGTCGAAGTCGAAGGACCGGTCCCGTGCCGGGTCGTGGTCCAGCAGGTCCAGGTCCATGCTCAGCAGGTCGGCGTCCGGGAGGCGCAGCACGATGCCGTCGTCGGCGTGCATCACCTGCGCGTCCATCCCGTACCGCTCGGAGAGGCGGGCGCCGAGCGCCAGCGCCCAGGGGGCGTGCACCTGGGCGCCGAAGGGGGAGTGGACGACGACCCGCCAGTCGCCCAGTTCGTCGCGGAAGCGCTCGACGACGATGGTCCGGTCGTCCGGTACGTGGCCGCAGGCCTCGCGCTGTTCGGCGAGGTACGCGAGGACGTTCTCCGCGGCCCAGGCGTCCAGGCCCGCCGCCAGCAGGCGCAGGCGGGCGTCCTCGGCGGTCAGGCCGCCGAGCTCGCGCAGGAACGCGCCGACCGCGCGGCCCAGTTCGAGCGGGCGCCCCAGCTGGTCGCCCTTCCAGAACGGGAGCCGGCCCGGGACGCCGGGGGCGGGGGTGACGAGTACCTGGTCGCGGGTGATGTCCACGATCCGCCAGGAGGTGGTGCCGAGGGTGAAGACGTCGCCGACGCGGGACTCGTAGACCATCTCCTCGTCGAGTTCGCCGACCCGGCCGCCGCCCCTCTTCCCCCTCTTCTCATCGGATGCAGTCGACCCGGCCAGGAAGACGCCGAAGAGGCCGCGGTCCGGGATGGTCCCGCCCGAGGTGACCGCGAGCCGCTGGGCGCCCGGCCGGCCGGTGACCGTACCGGCGACGCGGTCCCAGACCACCCGGGGTCTGAGCTCGGCGAACGCGTCCGAGGGGTAGCGGCCGGCCAGCATGTCCAGGACGGCCGTGAACGCCGATTCGGGCAGCGCCGCGAAGGGCGCCGCCCGCCGGACCAACGCGATCAGGTCGTCCACTTGCCAGGTGTCCATCGCGGTCATCGCGACGAGCTGCTGGGCCAGTACGTCCAGCGGGTTGGACGGCACCCGCAGGGACTCGATGGAGCCGGTGCGCATCCGCTCGGTGACCACGGCCGCCTGGACCAGGTCGCCGCGGTACTTGGGGAAGACGACGCCGGTGGAGACCGCGCCCACCTGGTGCCCGGCCCGGCCGACCCGCTGGAGCCCGGAGGCCACCGACGGCGGCGACTCGACCTGGATGACCAGGTCGACCGCGCCCATGTCGATGCCCAGTTCCAGGCTGGAGGTGGCGACCACGGCGGGCAGCCGGCCCGCCTTCAAGTCCTCCTCCACGAGCGCCCGCTGCTCCTTGGAGACCGAACCGTGGTGGGCGCGGGCCAGCAGCGGCGGCGCACCGTGGGCGGCGCCCGACTGGGCCATGATCTCGGCCGGGGGCGAGCCCTCGGGCAGGGGGCTGCCCATGGCGCGTTCGTACGCGATCTCGTTGAGCCGGTTGCACAGGCGCTCGGCGAGGCGCCGGGAGTTGGCGAACACGATCGTGGAGCGGTGGGCCTGGACCAGATCGGCGATCCGCTCCTCCACGTGCGGCCAGATCGACGGCTTGTCCCCGCCCTCCTTGCCCTCGGTGGCCGGCGAGCCGCCCAACTCGCCCATGTCCTCGACCGGGACGACCACCGACAGGTCGAACTCCTTGGTCGACGGCGGCTGGACGATCTCCACCTTGCCGCGCGGGGCGAGGTAGCGGGCCACCTCGTCCACCGGGCGGACCGTCGCCGACAGGCCGATGCGGCGCGCCGGGCGCGGCAGCAGCTCGTCCAACCGCTCCAGGGACAGCGCGAGATGGGCGCCGCGCTTGGTCCCGGCGACGGCGTGCACCTCGTCCAGGATCACCGTCTCGATCCCGGCCAGGGCCTCGCGGGCCGCCGAGGTCAGCATCAGGAACAGCGACTCGGGAGTGGTGATCAGGATGTCCGGCGGCCGGGTCGCCAGTGCCCGCCGCTCGGCGGGCGGGGTGTCGCCGGAGCGGATGCCGACCCGGATGTCCGGCTCGGGCAGGCCCAGGCGCACCGATTCCTGCCGGATTCCCGTCAGGGGGCTGCGCAGGTTGCGCTCCACGTCCACCGCGAGGGCCTTCAGGGGCGATACGTACAGCACCCGGCAGCGCTTCTTCGTCTCGGCCGGCGGCGGGGTGGACGCGAGCCGGTCGAGGGCGGCGAGGAAGGCGGCCAGGGTCTTGCCGGAGCCGGTGGGGGCCACCACCAGCACGTCCGAACCCTGCCCGATCGCCCGCCAGGCGCCCTCCTGGGCGGCGGTGGGCGAGACGAAGGCCCCCGTGAACCAGGAGCGGGTCGCGGGGGAGAACGATTCGAGCGCGGTACCGGACATGCCCCCATCGTGCACCCGCCCACTGACAACGGGCCGGACCTGCGCGAACACCCCGGCCCACCGGGGCGCAGAATGGGGGGATGGGGACGGGGACCGGAGCGGACGAGGGCCGCCGGGAGTGGGCGCGGCACTGGCAGTACGCGGAACTGCCCGGGCTGGACCTGCTGCGCGCCCACTACGTGCGCCACACCTTCCCGCGCCACGCCCACGACGGCTACGTCATCGCGGCCGTCACCGGCGGCGTCGAGGAGATCGGCCTGCCGGGCGGCACCGTCCGGGCCGGCCCCGGCAGCGTGGTCCTGATCAACCCCGAGGTCCCGCACACCGCACGCGCCGGAGTCCCCGAGGGCTGGGCGTACGCCACCCTCTACCCCTCCCGGGCGCTGATCGCCGAGGTGGCCGACGAGCTCGGCACCCTGCGCGGGACCCCCGGATTCACGGCGGACCTGGTCGCCGACCCGCAGGCCTCCCGGGTGATCACCGAGGTCCACCGGGCCGCCGAGGCCGGGAACGCGCTGGCCGCCGACACGCTGCTGCGCGGTGTGGTGGCCCGGATGCTGACCCGGCACGCCGGGCCGCTGCCCGCCCGTACGGTGCGCCGCGCGGGCGCCGCCGACGCGGAGCGGGCCCGGGCCGTACTGGAGGAGCGGATGGGCGAACCGCCCTCGCTGGAACAGCTCGCCGCGGAGCTGGGCACCAGCCCGTTCGCCCTGCTGCGGGCCTTCCGCGAGCGCTACGGCATGCCCCCGCACACCTGGCTGACCGACGCCCGGGTCCGCAGGGCCCGCCGGCTGCTCGACGCGGGAACCCCGCCGGCGGAGGCGGCCGTCACCGTCGGCTTCACCGACCAGCCGCACCTGAACCGGCACTTCACCCGCATCGTGGGGGTGCCGCCGGGGGCCTACCGGAGGGAACGGGCGGCGGGTTAGGCCGCGCCGGGCGGGCCGGACGGGGATCCGGCGGTAGGTTCCGGTGCCATGGCGGAACCCCTGCACGCGGCGCCCGTTCACCCGGAACCCGGTCGCGCCGCACCCCTCTACTACGTCGACCGCTCGGACATCCGCGAGGGCAGACTCGAGGACGTCAGGAACGGGATGCGCGACCTGGCCGAGTTCGTCGAGGCGCGCGAGCCGCAGCTGATCGCCTATCAGTTCTACATCGACGAGACCGAGTCCACGATGACCCTGGTGGCCGTCCATCCCGATTCGGCGTCCCTGGAGTTCCACATGGAGCTCGGCGGGGAGAAGTTCCGCGCGTTCGCCGCGTTCATCCGCATGAGATCCATCGACGTCTACGGCCGGCCGAGCCCGGCGGCCGTGGACCAGCTCCGCCGGAAGGCCGAGATGCTCGGCGGCGGCACCGTCACCGTCCACGCCCGCCAGGCGGGCTTCACCCGGCCGTAGCCGACCCCGGTCCGCTCACGCCAGTGCCGCGCGGGTCCCCTCGACGAGCACCCGCGCCTCGGCCACCGTGGCCGTCAGGGCCTCGGGGGTCGTGCCCTGCGCGCCCAGCAGGGTACGGACGCGGTCGCCGAAGCCCGCCGGAGCGCTCGGCAGGAGCTCCGCCGAGGCCAGGGCGCCCTTCTCGTTGAGGCACCAGCAGCGGTCCGCCGCGTACAGGGACTGGACGAGGACGCCGAAGGCGCGGGACAGGCACAGGGAGACGTACAGGGAGTCCCCGCGGGCCGCGCCCTTCGCGGCGCCCGCGACCAGGAACTCCGCCTCCCAGGCCCCGGCGATCAGGGAGTCCCGCAGCGGCTCCGGATACACCGAGGTCTGCTCGCGCAGGGCGGTCAGCTCGCCCGACGGGTCGGCCAGGACCCGTCCGAGGGCCACCTCGCCCGGGTAGCAGGCGGACCAGAAGCCGAGCGGGTGCCCCGGCTGCACGCCCACCTCGTAGCGGCCCTCGCGGCAGTCCTCCCAGACCCGCTCGACCCGGTCCAGGTCCCGCAGGATCCAGTCCACCGCCACCCCGTCCACGCGCAGCCAGGCTCCGCCGTTGACCCAGGGGCCCCAGCCGCCCGGCCCGGCGACCTCCACGTCCGGTCCGGCCAGCGCGCCCAGGGCGTCGAGGTCGAGGTCGCCCCGGTAGTAGACGCCGAGGTCCCAGTCGGATTCCGGCCGGTGCTCGCCGCGGGCCCGGCTGCCGCCCAGCATCACTCCGCGGACCCCGGGCACCTCGGCCAGCCGGTCCGCCATTTCCTTGATCGCTTCATGCATGGTGCAAGAACGTACAAGACCCGCAAGGCGCTCCCCGAATATTTTCGGGGCGTGGGAGAACATCAGATGGCCATACAAGAGGTTCCAGGTCGAGAGGTCCCCGGCGGGTCCGCGGCCGAGGTCAAGCCGCGCGCCGCCGTCGTACGGGACGCGCTCGGCGTCGGCGTGGCGGTCGGACTGTCCGGGTTCGCCTTCGGGGTGACCGCCGCCGGGTCCGGGATCAGCACCCTGCAGGCCTGCGTGCTCAGCCTGCTCGTCTTCACCGGGGCCTCGCAGTTCGCGCTGGTCGGGGCACTGGCCGCGGGCGGGAATCCGTTCACCGCCGCCGCCGGGGCCTTCTTCCTGGGGACCCGCAACGCCTTCTACGGGCTGCGGCTGTCCCAGCTCCTCGCGCTGCCCAAGGGGGTGCGGCCGCTCGCCGCGCACTGGGTCATCGACGAGACCACCGCCGTGGCCCTCGCCCAGCCCGACCGGAAGTCGGCGCGCCTCGGCTTCACCGTGACCGGGCTGAGCCTCTACGTCCTGTGGAACCTCACCACCCTGCTGGGCGCGCTCGGCGCCGAGGCCATCGGGGACACCAGGGCGTGGGGGCTGGACGCCGCAGGGCCCGCCGTCTTCCTCGCGCTGCTCGCGCCGATGCTCAAGACCACCACCGAGCGGGCCGTCGCCGCCCTCGCCCTCGTCCTCGGGCTGGGCCTGCTGCCCGTACTCCCCGCCGGGGTGCCGGTGCTGATCGCGGCGCTGGCCGCGCCGATCGTGCTGTGGATGAAGGGACGCCGCTCGTGAACGTCTGGATCGCCATCGGGCTCACCGTCGTCGGCTGCTACGCCGTCAAGCTCGCCGGACTGCTCGTCCCCGCCGGAGCCCTGGAGCGGCCGGCGGTGCGCAAGCTCGCCGCGCTCCTGCCGGTCGCCCTGCTCGCCGCGCTCACCGCGCAGCAGACCTTCGCCTCCGGCCAGGAGCTCGTACTCGACGCCCGTGCCGCCGGGCTCGCGGCCGCTGGGGTCGCGCTGCTGCTGAGGGCCCCGTTCCTCGTCGTGGTCGCGGCGGCCGTCGTCGTCACCGCGGGGGTGCGGGCGCTGGGAGGCTAGCTCCGCCCAGCGGCCATCCGTACGCCCGCAGCGTCAGCAGGGCCTCCAGCGTGGCGATCGGCCGCCGCTCCAGCGAGCTGCCCGGCGCCCACTGCCCGCCCTGCACCGGCCAGCCGCCGTCCGGCTGCTGGAGCCCGGCCAGGAAGTGCAGCGAGCGGCTCAGCTCCGCGTCCGTGAACCAGGCCCGGGCCAGGGAGCGCGGATGGCGGGCGAAGTCGTACGGGTAGAGGTGCTCGCCCGGCACGGAGCCGGGCAGCGGCGGGCAGGACTCCCGGCGCGCCGGGTCCAGTACGACCAGGCGCCGCTCGCGCACCAGCCGGCCCAGCCGGTCGGCGGCCGCCGAGGCCCGGGCCCGGTCGGGGACGCCGTCCAGGAAGGACACCGCGCCCCGGATCTCGTACGGGTGCGGGTGGCGCAGGTTCTCCACCCGGTCCCAGCAGAACTCCGTCGCCCGGAACAGCCACGCGTGCCAGACCCGGTTGCGGTGCAGGATCCCGACGACGGGGCCGGTGGCCGGCAGGTCGCCGGGCGGCTCGTCGTACAGGCGGTGGTGCGGGGCCGCCGGGTAGCCGCCCGGGGCCGGGGAGGTCGCCGCGAGCGCCCCCTCCGGGGTGGAGACCCGGGCCAGGTGGCAGCAGAGCCGCTCGATGCGCTGTCCGGCGCAGCGGCCCAGGTCGTCCAGGACGCGCAGGGCGTGGGCGGTGTGCAGCGGGTGGCTCAGCGGGCCGCGCAGGTCCGGGTCGAGGGCGTGGCCGTACCCGCCGTCGCCGCCGAGGTACGCGCCGAGGGCCGCGTCCACCGGGTCGGCCTCCCCGCCGAGGAAGTGGAACGCGAACCGCCGCTGTTCCAGGACCCGGGCCGTGAGCCAGATGAACTGCTCGGCGCGGGCCAGCGCGCTCGTCGCCGTCGGCGCCGCCGGGGCGCAGGGATCGTCTCCAGGCATGCGGGAAACGGTAGGGGCCCGTGGGGCGCCCGGGGGGCCCGAACGGGACGGGTGCACTCTCCGGGGCGGGATACTGGGGGCATGCGGTTGACGATTTTCTGGGAACGGATGGCCGAGCACTTCGGCGCGGGCTACGCGGACTCCTTCGCGCGGGACCACGTCATGACGGAGCTCGGGGGCCGTACGGTCCACGAGGCGCTGGACGCGGGCTGGGAGGCCAAGGACGTGTGGCGCGCGGTGTGTTCGGCGGTCGACGTGCCGGCCTCGCTGCGCTGACGTCCCGCGGGCGCGGGTGTTGCGCGGGCCGCCGCTTCGTGGTCCGGGGCGCGCGTGGGCCAGACTTGGCCGGGTGGCAGCCACCGAAGAGACGACCGACCAGCCCCGAGCCGCCGAGGAAGCGCCCTCGCCCGGGCGGGCGGATCCGGCCGCACCGGCCGACTCCGCCGGGCCGACCGCGTCCGGCGGGCCGGGGAGCCCGCCGACCGGGGCCGCCCCCGTCGGAGGTGACGCGCGGATGCCGCGCTGGCTGCCGCGCGCGGTGGTCCTCGTCCTGGCGCTCGTCGCCTGTTTCCAGCTCGGCAGCTGGGCCTTCCACCAGCTGATCGGGCTGCTCGTCAACATCCTGATCTCGTTCTTCCTCGCGCTCGCCATCGAACCCGCCGTGGCCAGGATGGCGGCCCGGGGCATGCGCCGCGGGCTCGCCACCTTCCTGGTGTTCCTCGGGGTGTTCGTCGCGTCCGCGGGATTCGTCGTCCTGCTCGGCTCGATGCTCGCCGGGCAGATCTCCGACATGGTGCAGGGCTTCCCCGGCTACCTCGACTCGGTGATCAACTCGATCAACCGGGCCTTCCACACCAAGCTGTCCCGGCTGGCGATCCAGGACAGCCTCCTGCACTCCGACTGGCTGCAGAAGTACGTGCAGAACAGCGCGAGCGGCGTGCTGGACGTGTCCGCCACCGTGCTCGGCGGACTCTTCAAGCTGCTCACGATCGGGCTGTTCGCCTTCTACTTCGCCGCCGACGGGCCGAGGCTGCGGCGCGCGCTGTGCTCCGTACTGCCGCCCGCGAAGCAGGCGGAGGTGCTGCGGGCCTGGGAGATCGCCGTCACCAAGACGGGCGGCTACCTCTACTCGCGCGGACTGATGGCGCTGGTCTCCGGGGTCGCGCACTACGTCGTCCTCGTGGTCCTCAACGTGCCGTACGCGCCCGCGCTCGCGGTGTGGGTGGGGCTGGTCTCGCAGTTCATCCCCACCATCGGCACCTACTTGGCGGGCGCGCTGCCGATCCTGCTCGCCTTCTCGGTCAATCCCTGGTACGCGCTGTACGTACTCGGATTCGTGGTGGTGTACCAGCAGTTCGAGAACTACGTGCTCCAGCCGAAGCTGACCTCGAAGACGGTGGACATCCATCCGGCGGTGGCCTTCGGCTCGGTCATCGCCGGAACCGCCCTGCTGGGCGCGGTCGGGGCGCTCATCGCGATCCCGGCCGTCGCCACGATGCAGGCCTTCCTCGGGGCGTACGTGAAGCGGTACGCGGTGGAGGAGGACGGGACCTCGGGGAGCGCTACTCCTTCCCGGCGGCGCCGAGTACGGATTCCAGGGCTTCGGTGACGCTCGCCTCGGTGGCGGCCTTGTCGATGCCGAGGGAGGCGAGCACGCCTTCGCCGTCCTCGAGTTCGAGGAGGGCGAGCAGGATGTGCTCGGTGCCGACGTAGCCGTGGCCCAGCCGCAGGGATTCGCGGAAGGTGAGCTCCAGCGCCTTCTTGGCCACGGCGTCGAAGGGCACGAGCGCGGGCATCTCGGCGGCGGGGGCGGGCAGGGCGGCCGTCACGGCGGTGCGGACGGCTTCGGGCTCGATCCCCTGCGACCGCAGGGCGATCACGGCGAGGGACTCGGGATCGGCGAGCAGGCCGAGGACCAGGTGGGCGGCACCGATCTCGGCGTTGCCGGCCTCGCGGGCCTCGTTCTGGGCGGTCACGACGACGTTGCGGGCACGGGGCGTGAAGCGGGCGAAGCCCTGGGCGGCGTCGACGTCGTTGCCCTCCCCGGCCTTGTCGGCCTTGGGGACGAAGCGCTTCTGGGCGGCCTGGCGGGTGACGCCCATGCTGCGGCCGATGTCGGTCCAGGACGCGCCGGAGCGGCGGGCCTGGTCGACGAAGTGGCCGATGAGGTGGTCGGCGACGTCCCCGAGGGCCTCGGCGGCGACGACGGCGCCGCTGAGCTGCTCGAGGGTGTCGGTGTGGACCTTCTTGATGGCCTCGATGAGGTCGTCGAGGCGTACCGGATTGGTCATGCGAACGGGTTCCACCGAAGGGTTCGTCATGAGTGCAACCCTAGGTTGACAGTCCAAAGGGTGTCAACCCTTGGTTGTCAGTCCCCGCGTTCCGGTGCGGCGGGCGGGTCCGGCGTGGCGCGCTTGACACGGAAATCGAACACGCATTCTTATGGGTTATCCACAGCCAAACCGGGCGTGGGAGCGCGTTGTCAGTGGCAGGCGTTAGCGTCAATGGCGTGAAGCGATCGACTCAAGTAAATCGGGTGGAACCCATGGCAGGCACCGACCGCGAGAAGGCCCTCGACGCCGCTCTCGCACAGATTGAACGGCAGTTCGGCAAGGGCGCCGTGATGCGTCTCGGCGACAAGCCGAACGACCCCATCGACGTCATCCCGACCGGGTCGACGGCGCTGGACATCGCGCTGGGCGTCGGCGGGCTGCCGCGCGGCCGCGTGGTCGAGGTGTACGGGCCGGAGTCCTCCGGTAAGACGACCCTGACCCTGCACGCCGTGGCCAACGCGCAGAAGGCCGGCGGCACCGTCGCCTTCGTGGACGCCGAGCACGCGCTCGACCCCGAGTACGCCAAGGCCCTCGGCGTGGACACCGACAACCTCATCCTGTCCCAGCCGGACACCGGCGAGCAGGCGCTGGAGATCGTGGACATGCTGGTCCGCTCCGGCGCGCTCGACCTCATCGTCATCGACTCCGTCGCGGCGCTCGTGCCGCGCGCGGAGATCGAGGGTGAGATGGGCGACTCGCACGTGGGTCTCCAGGCCCGTCTGATGAGCCAGGCCCTCCGGAAGATCACCGGTGCGCTCAGCCAGTCCAAGACCACCGCGATCTTCATCAACCAGCTCCGCGAGAAGATCGGCGTGATGTTCGGCTCGCCGGAGACCACCACCGGTGGTCGCGCGCTGAAGTTCTACGCCTCCGTGCGCCTCGACATCCGGCGCATCGAGACCCTCAAGGACGGCACGGACGCGGTCGGCAACCGCACCCGCGTCAAGGTCGTCAAGAACAAGGTCGCGCCGCCCTTCAAGCAGGCCGAGTTCGACATCCTCTACGGCCAGGGCATCAGCCGCGAGGGCGGTCTGATCGACATGGGCGTGGAGCACGGCTTCGTGCGCAAGGCCGGCGCCTGGTACACGTACGAGGGCGACCAGCTCGGCCAGGGCAAGGAGAACGCCCGCAACTTCCTCAAGGACAACCCCGACCTCGCCAACGAGATCGAGCGGAAGATCAAGGAGAAGCTGGGTGTCGGTGTCCGCAAGGACGCCGCGGCCGCCACCGCCGAGGCGGGCGCGGACGCGTCCGCCGAGACGCCGGCCGTACCCGCCCCCGCGTCGAAGGCCAAGACCGCGGCCAAGGCCGCCGTCGCCAAGAGCTGATCCGTGTTGGAGCAGGAAAGGGACGGTGGCACGGGCGGCCGGGAAGGCCGTCGTGAGGGCAGTCGTGCGGGCCGCCGCGGGGGCGGCGGCCGGGACGACGGCCGGGACGGCGGTCGGGAAGGCCGTCGCACCGAGGGCCGTGAGGGCCGCGAAGGCCGTCAGGAGCTGCCGCCCCAGAGTCCCGAGGAGCAGGCGCGGGCGATCTGTCTGCGCCTGCTCACCGGGATGCCGCGTACCCGGCGGCAGCTCGCGGACGCCCTGGCCAAACGGGACATCCCCGAGGAGGTGTCGCACGAGGTCCTCTCCCGGTTCGAGGAGGTGGGCCTGATCGACGACGCCGCCTTCGCCGGGGCCTGGGTCGAATCCAGGCACCGGGGCCGGGGCCTGGCCCGCCGGGCGCTGGCCCAGGAGCTGCGCACCAAGGGGGTGGACGCTGCCCTCGTACAGGACGCCCTGGAGCAGCTCGACTCCGACCAGGAGGAGGAGACGGCCCGGGAGCTCGTGGAGCGCAAGCTCCGCGCCACCCGGGGCCTGGAGCGGGACAAGCGGATCCGGCGCCTCGCCGGGATGCTGGCCCGCAAGGGGTACCCGGAGGGCATGGCCCTGCGGGTGGTCCGGCGCGCTCTGGAGGCGGAAGGCGCCGAGGACTTCGACGCCGACGACCTGGGGTATCCCGGGGGCTGATCCCGCTCCCAGGATGGGGGTAGCCCCCGGGCGCGGACGCCGGGGTGCTCCACTGCCAAGGAGCCTCCCCGTCGGCAGAGTTGTCCGCATGATGCTTCGTTACGCACTGCAGACCGCCAGGGACCGCAAGGCCGGTTTCCTCGGTGCCTTCGTCGCCCTGTTGTGCGCGGCGGCGCTCGTCACCGCCTGCGGGACCCTCCTGGAGACGGGGCTGCGCGGAAAGATCCCCACCGAGCGCTACGCGGGCGCCCCGGTGGTCGTCTCCGCCGACCAGAACGTCCACGCGACGACGGTCAAGGTGAAGAAGGGCGATACGCCGAAGGTCAAGACGAAGCACAAGGCCAAGCCCGTCGCCGAACGGGCCTGGCTGCCGGCCGGCACCGTGGACACCGTGCGCGCGGTGCCCGGAGTCGAGCGGGCCGTCCCCGAACTCACCTTCCAGGCCGTACCGCTCTTCGGGAGCCCTGGGGGCGCCGAGGTCGCCGGGGACGCCGATGGCGCGAAGCCCTCGTACGGTCACGCCTGGACCTCCGCCCCGCTCACCCCGTTCACGCTCGCCGAGGGCCGTGCGCCCCAGGACGGCGCCGAGGTCGTCGTCGACAGCGGACTCGCCGCCCGGGCCGCCCTGAAGCCGGGCTCCGAGCTTGCCGTGCAGTCCACCGGAGAGCCCAGGACCTACCGGGTCAGCGGGATCGCGACCCCGGCCGGCGGGCGCCTCGCCCACCAGAGCGCGCTGTTCTTCAGCGACGCCGAAGCGCAGCGGCTCGCCGCCCGCGACGGCCGGGTCAGCGCCATCGGGGTCCTCCCCGAGGCCGGAGTGGACGCCGGCGAGCTCGCCGGGCGGGTCCGCCAGGCGCTCCAGGGCACCACCGCGCAGGTCGCCACCGGCGAGGAGCGGGGACCCGTCGAGTTCCTCGACGCGGCCGGGGCCCGGATCAAGCTGGTCTCCATGGGCGGCGCGATGGGCGGCACCTCGCTCCTCGTGGCGGTCCTCGTGGTTGTCGGAACCTTCTCCCTGTCGATCCAGCAGCGCCACCGCGAGCTCGCCCTGCTCCGCGCCATCGCCGCCACCCCCCGCCAGCTGCGCCGCATGATTGGCCGCGAGGCGATGCTGGTGGGTCTGGCCGCCGGTGTCGCCGGAGCCCTCGCCGGGCTGCCGCTGGCCGGCCTGCTGTACGGCCGGTTCGTCGACAGCGGGGTCGTCCCTGTCACCCTGGAGCGCACCGCCGGGATCTTCCCGATGATCGCCGCCGTCGGCGCGAGCCTCCTCGGCGCCTGGGCCGCGGCCCGGATCACCGCACGGCGCGTCGCCCGCATCCGCCCCGCCGAGGCGCTCGCCGAGGCCGCCGTCGAGCGCGGCCGGCCCGCGTGGGCGCGGATCGCCGCCGGAGTGCTGATGCTGGCCGCGGGAGTGGTCCTGGTCGCGGTGCTGAGCACCCTGCGCACCGAGCCCGCCTCCACGCCGGTCACGTTCCTCGCCGTCGTCGTGCTCGCCGGGGCCGTCTCGCTGCTGGGCCCGCTGATCGTCAAGGGCGCGACCGCGCTCCTCGCCGGACCGCTGCGGCTGGCGGGCACGGGCGGCCACCTCGCCACCGCGAACCTGTGCGGCAACGCCACCCGGATGGCCTCCGCCGTCACCCCGCTCACGCTGCTGGTCGGGATGGCCTGCACCGTGCTCTTCGTCACCCCGACGCTCGGGGACGCGGCCCGGGCGCAGGCCCGCGAAGGGGTGCGGGCCGAGTGGGTGCTCGCGGGGCGGGGACCGGGAGTCTCCGGCGCCGCCGCCGAACACGTCCGCCGGACCCCCGGGGTCGCCGCGGCCACCGAGGTCGTGCACACCTCGGTCCGGGTGGGACTGGCGAAGTACTCGGCGCAGGGCGTGACCCCCGCCGGGCTGGAGCGGACCTGGGACCCGGGCGTGACCGGCGGCAGCCTCGCGGGCTTCGGGGAAGGGAAGGCGGCGGTGAGCGAACTGGCCGCCGACCAGCTGGGACTGAAGCCGGGCAGCCCGCTGTCGCTGACGCTGGGGGACGGGACGCCGGTCACGCTGACGGTGTCGGCGGTGTACGCGCGGGGGCTGGGCTTCGGCGACGTGACGCTGCCGCACGATCTGGTGGCCGGGCACGTCGACAATCCGCTGGCTTCGCGGGTGCTGGTGGCGGCGGAGCCGGGTGAGGCGGCCCGGGAGCGTCTGGCCGCGGCGGTACGGGAGTACCCGGGCGTGGCACTGCTGTCGGCGGCCGAGGCCGACCGGCGGGCCGCCACCGCCACCGCCGCGGGGGCGGAGATCAACCTGCTGGCGATGGGGCTGGTCCTCGCCTTCACCGCGATCGCGGTGGCCAACACCCTGGCGATGTCCACGGGGGAACGGATGCGGGAGTTCGCGATGCTGAGGCTCGCGGGCGCGAAGCGCAGGCAGGTACGGGGGATGCTGCGGGCGGAGGCGCTGGCGGTGCTCCTGATGGGGGCGGTGCTGGGATCGGGGATCGCGCTGGCGGTACTCACCGCGTTCAGCGTGGGCATGACGGGGGTGGCGGCGCCGGTGGTGCTGCCGCTGGTGTACGGGGTGGTGGTCGGCGGGGCGGGTCTGCTGGCGCTGACCGCAACGGCCCTCCCGGGTCGCCTCGCCCTGAGAGTCCCTCCGGTGGACGTAGCCATGTCCAAGGCCTAGGTGTATTGACCCGCAGCGTTGTTCACGCGGCTGATGGGCGGGTGTCCGCCCAGTGCGGTGTGGCATCGGTGGTGGTTGTAGGTGTGGAGGAAGTCTGTCAGGGCTTCGGTCCGTTCCTGGTTGGAGGTGTAGGGCCGCAGGTAGGCCCACTCGTCGAGCAAGGTGCGGTTGAAGCGCTCGACCTTGCCGTTGGTCTGCGGCCGGTAGGCGCGGGTGAGTTTGGCGGCCGCGCCGAGGTCGGCCAGGACGGCTTTCCAGGCCAGGCCCTTGCGGTAGGCCCACGCGTTGTCGGTCAGTACCCGTTCGATGCGGGTGATGCCGTGGTGGTGGAAGAAGGCGGCCGCGCGGGTGAGGAAGCCCGCGCAGGTCGCGACTTTCTCGTCGGGGTGGATCTCGCTGTAGGCGAGGCGGGAGTGGTCGTCGACCGCGGAGTGGATGTAGTCGAAGCCCATGCCGCGGATCGGCCGGCCCGCGTCGCGGCCCAGGACCCGGTGTCCGCCGCCGTCGGGGATCCGGCCGAGTTTCTTCACGTCGATGTGAACGAGTTCACCGGGACGGTCGCGTTCGTAGCGGCGGATCACGGCTCCGGTCGGGCGGTCGAGCCAGGCGAGCCGGCTGAGACCGTGGCGGGTCAGGATCCGGTGGACGGTCGAGGCGGGCAGGCCCAGGACCGGGCCGATCCGTGCGGGGCCGAGTTTGCGGGCCCGCCGCAGGTCACATACCCGGGCCTCGATATCGGCGGGAGTCCGGTGCGGTGTCGTGCGCGGTCGGCTGGACCGGTCGTGCAGCCCGGCCGGGCCTTCGGCCCGCCACCGGCGCATCCACTTGTGGGCGGTGGCCCGCGATATGCCCATCTCGGCGGCGACGTGGGCGACCGGACGGCCGGAGACGACACGTTCGACCAGCAGGCGCCTACCGAAGACGGTCAGCCGGGCATTACGGTGGGACACGAAGACCTCCGTTGCGCAATGGGTTCCTAGACAGCTCCCACCACACCGGAGGTCTTCGCCATGTTCAAGACCTACCGAGTGTCAACAACGCTCGTGATCAATACACCTAGGGCGTGTCTTTCGGATCAGGCCGGGCCCGCGCCGCCCGGCACCGCACCTCGCCGCGTTGTCGTCGGTCGACGACGCTCCGCGTCGCCTCCCTCCTCCGCCTTGCGATGCACGGCACCGGACACCGCG
>NZ_JBSGXB010000131.1:0-19536 GCF_053609185.1 Streptomyces sp. NPDC054956
CTCTTGCCGGTGTAACGTGCGGACATGGTGGCGAATCCCTTGTTCGTGAGTGGTGTCCGGTGAGTGGACGGTGAACGATCGCGGCGGCCGGCCCGTGGGGACCGGCCGCCGTCAGCGGCTACTTGACCCGGTTGTTGAGGAAGGCGACCGCCGCGAAGGCGACTGCCGAGACGGCGAGCGAGATCGTGTCGGAGCCCAGGGAGAGCACGGCGGCGAAGACGACCGTCGGGCCGAGTTCCATCGCGGTGTTCATGACGCCGCCCGCGAGTCCCGCCTGGTGCGGCTCCACCCCGTCGGTGGCGAGCACCGCGGCGCCGGCGAAGGCCGCGGCGGCGCCGGCCGGGAGCAGGATCAGGCCGGGGAGCAGGCCGTAGGCGTACGGGATGCCCGTGGTCAGGCCGGTGAGTGCGAGGAGTGCGAGGCCGGCCGCGGCGGTCACGAGCCCGGCCGTGCTGACGAGCGGCGCCCCGTACCGGGCGACGAGGGGTCCCGCCACCCGGCCCGCTGCGAGCAGGACCACGGCGAAGGGGACGAAGGCGGCGGAGGTGCGCAGCGCCGACCAGCCGAGTTCCTGCTGGAGGTGGAGGGAGAGGAGGACGAACGTCGTGGCCGTGCCGGCGGCGGTCAGGCCGATGGCCGAGAGGGCCAGGGCCCGGCGCCGGTCGCGGAGGAATCCGAGCGGGAGCAGCGGGTCGCGGGCACGGCGCTCCACGAGGGGGAAGGTCAGGAGGAGAGCGGCCGCCGCGAGCAGGGAGACCAGGACGGTGCTCGACCCCCAGGAGTGGGCGTCGGTCAGGACGAGGCCGTAGCTGGCCAGGCTGATTCCGGCGGTGGCCAGCAGTGCGCCCGGCAGGTCCAGCGAGCGGCCCGCACCCGCCGGGGTGGCGGGCAGCAGCCGCGGGGCGAGGGCGAGGGCGGTGACGGCCACCGCGACGGGGACGGCGAAGGAGAGCCGCCAGCCGGCCAGTGCGGAGATCACCCCGGAGAGCAGGTTCCCGGCGGTCGCGCCGAGGACCGAGAGGCCGCCCCAGGTGGCCATCGCCCTCCCGTACGCGGCGGGGTGCGGGAAGACCGCGCGCAGGACGGCCATGGCGGCCGGCGCGGTGAGCGCCGCGCCCACGCCCTGGGCGAACCGGGCGGTGAGCAGCAGGCCGGGGCCCTGGGCGAGCGGTGCGGCGAGGGAGGCCACGGCGAACACCAGCAGTCCGGCGCTCAGTACGCGGCGGCCGCCGAAGCGGTCGGCGAGGCGGCCGCCGAAGAGCAGGAGGCCGGCGAAGGTCAGTCCGTAGGCGGCGCTGAGCAGGATCAGGTCGTCGCGGGCCAGGGAGAACTCGCGGCCGATGGTGGGCAGCGGTACGACGAGCGAGGTGAGCGCGAAGATCAGCGACATCTGGACGGTGCCGAGCAGTGCGAAGGCGGGGCCGGTGGCGATGGTACGGCCCGCCGCTCGGGTTCCGGTCGTCGCGGGTGCGGTCGCGGCCGTGGTGTTCTCGGCTTGGGTGACGCTCATTTTCTCCCCCTGAACTAGATCGTACATTCCAGAATGAAGTGATAAAGAAACCTCCCCGGAGGGAGGTGCCGTTCAGTCGAGCAGCGCGAGGGCCTGTTCGGCGGCGTCCCGGACCCGGGCCGGGTCGTCCGACGCCTTGCCGACGACCCGGAGGCCCTGCATGAGAACCAGCAGCATCCGGGCCAGCGTGCGCGGATCGCGGTCCGCGGGCAGCTCGCCCTGCGCCTGGGCCCGGGCCAGCGCCGAGTGGAGCAGGGTCTCGATGTAGTTCCAGCTCGCCTCGACCCTGCGGGCCGACACCGGGTCGCACGCCCCCAGCTCGGCGGCCGTATTGGTCACGAAGCAGCCGGTCAGCCGCTGGCCGTCCGAGCTCGCCTCGATGGCGAAGCGGCGTACGACCGCCCGTACGGCCGGCAGTGCCGGACCCGGCCGGGACAGCTCGCCCAACAGGACCGGGTCGCGGTTCTCGTTGTAGCGGTCCAGCGCCTTCAGGTAGAGCTCGTGCTTGTTGCCGAAGGTGGCGTAGATGCTGGCGCGTCCGATGCCGAGTCGCTCGACGAGGTCCGCCATCGACGTCGCCTCGTACCCGCGCTGCCAGAACAGCTCCATGGCTGCCTGCAGCGCGGCTTCCGGATCGAATTCCTTGGTCCTGGCCACGTGGAAGACTGTACGGGATATTGGAACGGTCAGTCAAGTAAAGCGCTCGAAGACCCTCCTGAGCCGCGCGACGGGGGGCTCAGCCGACCGGGAGGTCCGGTGCCGGGCGGGCCGTGAGCCCGACGACGTCCACGCAGCGCAGGAGCTTGGCCTGGGCCCGGGGCGAATCGGTGACGGGAACGACGATCTCGCACACCGCGAGGCCGCCGCCTTCGGAGGCCCTGAAGGAAAGCGCCCTGACGGAGAGGTTGTTGAGCATCGCGGAGATGCGGGTGAGGGCGTGGCCGCCGTCCTGGACGGTGACGGTCAGGGCGTGGCAGGCCGTGTCGCCGCCGCGTGCGGTACGCAGGGCGGGGACGGCAGCGGCTGCGGCTGCGGCTGCGGCTGCGGGGACGGCAGGGGTGGTGGAGACGGCGGGGAGAACATCGCTGCGGGTCATGAGTGGTGGGCTCCTGTCCTGGGGCGGGGGCTTTGCCGGCCGGGGTGAGAAGGTCGCAGGGCGGGACCGCGCCCGGTCCCGGAAAGCAAGAAGACCCCTCGCGGATGCGAGAGGTCTGCGTGCGGGCGGTGAGCTGCCGGGGTCATCGCGGTCAGCTCGGGGCCGGCACGCCGTTGCCAATAATCAGCCGGCACGACACGCGGCAGAGTCTGGCACGCGCCCGCCACCGCGCGACGGCCCATCTCACCATGCGGATGGCCCGTCCACGCCCCCGCCGGCGGGGGCCGTTCGGCCCCACGCCGGTGGTGGTCACAGCGGGTCCCCCAGGGGCCCGTGCGCCTCCTCCAGATTCTTCGCCCAGTGCGCGGCGAAGTCCGGCTGCGCGCCGTCGGCGTCGGTGAACCCGTACTCCCGGTACAGGCCCCAAGTGGCCAGCGCCCGACCGGTCTTGGCCATGATCTGCGGGTCGGCGGCCAGTGCGGCGACCGCCCGCCCCACGTAGGCGGGGGATTCGGACTGGGCGAAGTCCGGGTCCTTGGCCGCGGCGTCGCGCCAGTTGGCCTCCGTGACTCCGAAGTGCTCCAACACGGCCTCCGAGCGCAGGAAGCCGGGCGTGACGGCCACGGCCGCGACGCCGTGGGGCCGCAGCTCGGCCGCCTGGGCGACGGCGAGGCGGATCACCGAGGACTTCGCCAGGTCGTAGAAGAAGGAGCCGCGGTAGCGGGCGGTGTTGCCGTCGGTGACCTCCACGACCAGCCCGCTCCTGCGGGCGACCATCAGCGGCAGCGCGTACCTGCTGGTGATCACGTGGGTCTCGACCGCCTGCCGCACCAGCCGCAGACCGGTCTCCAAGTCCTGCTCCCACAGCGGGTGTTCCCAGTCGGTCAGCGGGTCTCCGCCCCATACCGAGTTGACCAGGACGTCGAGCCGGCCCTCCTGCTCGGCGGCGATCCGCCCGACCAGCGCGCGGACCTCGTCGGGACGGCTGTGGTCGGTGCGGGCGGGGATGCCGACTCCGCCCGCGGCGGTCACCCGCGCGGCCGTCTCCTCGATGGTTTCCGGTCGGTCGAGGTCCGAGCGGCCGGCGTCGGTGCTGCGGCCCGTGACGTACACCGTGGCGCCGGCGGCGCCGAGTTCCACCGCGATCCCCCGGCCGCCGCCCCGGGTGCCGCCGGCCACCAGGGCCACCTTCCCGGCCAGCGGTCGTGCGTCGGTCGTCATGATTCCTCCTGGTCGTGGCCGTGCCGGTACGGGAGCTGCGGGCGATCCGCGAGAGCCGGGCGATCCGCGAGATCCGGGCGGTCCGGCAGATGTGAGGCCAATGCGGTGTCGAGCTCCTCCCGGAGCCGCTGCGCGAGGGTGCCCTCGCGTTCGAGCGCCCAGGTCAGGCCCGCTCCGGCGATGACCGTCTGCACGGTGCGGGCCAGCGTCGCCACATCGGTTCCGATGCGGAGTTCGCCCGCCGCGACGGCCTCCGCCAGCAGTTCCCCGATCGCCCGGCCCTGAGCGCGGTGAACGGCCAGGGCGTGCTCGTGGAGCTCCGGATCCGCGAGGTCCGAGCACAGGAAGGCCAGATGATTGGCGAAGGTCTCCGGTGTGGCCATCACGGCCGCCGATTCCACCGTCAGCTCCACCAGGGCCCCGAGCGCCGATCCGTGCGCCCCGCGCACCCGCCCGGCCAGCTCGCCCGCCTCCTTCGCCGACCGCTCGGCGAGCGCCAGGAGCAGGCCGCGCTTGGACCCGAACCGCTGCACCAGAGTGCCGGGCACCAGCCCCACCTCACGTGCCACGACGGCCAGCGTCAGCCCCGTGGGCCCCACCCGGCCCATGACCCGAGCCGCCGCACTCAGGATCACCGCATCCTCGATCCCCCGGGGACGACCCGCCACGACTGCTCCCTCATTAATAAATGCCTGTTCATTTATTAAAGCGCCCGATCCCCACGACGACAAGTCCGGTTCCACCCCGCGCCCGGCCGGGCGCCGTCGCGCCGCTCTGGCATCGTGGCCGTCATGGACTCCGACCCGCCCGCCGCCGAGCCGTCCCGACACCGCGACCCGGGCATGGCCCTGGACCGCTTCGCCGAGCGCGTCCTCGTGGCCTGCCCGCGCTGCGGCGGCCGTGCGTTGGTCACGCCCCGGCCCGGTCTTCCCGCGCTCGCGTACTACACCGAGCTGCTGTTCCGGCCCCGTCGGCTGATCTGCTCCCACTGCGGCGCCCTCGCCGAATGGGAGCCCGAGGCAGAAGGGAACGGGCTGCGGGGCGTGACCCTGGGCGGCACCGAGGACCCCTTCTTCCGGCGGCCCCTGTGGCTGCAGACCCGTTGCGCCGGCCACGTCCTCTGGGCCTACAACGAGGAGCACGTCGACGAGCTGGCCGCCTACGTCGGCGCCCGGTTGCGCGAACGCGGGGCCTGGAGCCCGACACGGGCGATGTTCCCGCGACTGCCCGCCTGGATGAAGGTCTCGGGCAACCGCTCCGAGGTCCTGGCCGGCCTGGACACGCTGCGCGCCCTGGCCCCGCGCCTCTCCCCCGCCGACCGCTCCGACGCCGCGCACGAACGCGGCGACCGCCCCCGCCCCTCGCGGGCCACGTACTTCCGCGGCGGGCCGTACTGAGCCATGTATCGAATGCCTGCGGGGACGAAGGCGGGGCGGCCGCCCGTCCGGTCCCGGCGGCAGTTGATGTGCGGGATCAACCGCCTCAAGAGCTCTCGGCGGCATTGAGGAGAATCTGCGCCAGCTCGCGCGGCTGGGAGAACATCGGCCAATGGCCGGTGTCCATCGTGGCCAGTCGCCAGCGCTCACTGTTCAGCAGCTCGGCCACATCTTCGCCGGGCTCGGCGTCATCGGGCCCGGTCCCCGGCATCACGCACAGGACGTATGTCGCCGGAAGTTCACCGAGCGGCCCCGTCAGCACGGCGGGCTCGGTCAGCGTGGCACCCGGGTGGGGCGTCGAGCCACGCACGAGGCGTGCGATCTGCTCATCGGTGAGGCCCTCGCCGTCGTAGTGAGCAGCCGGCGCGAGCGGCCAGAACCCTCCGTTCTCGGCGATCGACGCCTCCACCGCCGCCCCGCCGTCCGGCCGGGCGGAGACGAACGACTCGCCGTCAGTTGGAACACTTGAGTCGACGAACACCACGCGGGCCAGTCGGTCACCGATCCGCTCCGCGGCCTGACCGACCGGGATGCCCGAGTAGCTGTGACCCACCAGGACCACGTCACGCAGACCCCGGCGTTCCACCTCGGCAACGATGTCCTGGACGTGGGTCGCCTGCCCCGCCGGTACACCCCGCTTGTCGGCGAGACCGGACAGCGTCAACGGATGGACGCCGTGGCCGGCCGCACGCAGATACGGCACCACCTCGCCCCACGCCCACGCCCCGAGCCGTGCACCTGCAACCAGCACGAAATTCACCATGCCCGCACCGTAGCCGGGCGGCCCGACGATCTCCGAGAAAATACTCTCGGAGATCAGCGCGGCCGCAGCCCGTCGAAGACCACCTCGAAGACGCGCTCCCGCGGCGCCGGGTCCGCGCCGAGCTGCTCCATCGCCCTGCCGGTGCCGGCCAGGAGGGCGATGAACTCCGGCAGGCCGAGCTCCGGTCGGACCGCCCCGGCCTCTTGCGCCCCGGCCAGCAGACCGGCCAGCCGGGTCTGGATCTCCGTGGTGGCCTCGCGCAGGGACGCGTGTACGTCCACTCCCGCCTCGGCGAGGGCCCGGACGAACTCGTTCTTCCCCTCCGACTCCTCCACCACCAGGCGGAAGCAGGCGAAGAAGGCTTCGGCGGGCCCCGCCTCCGCGGCCAGCCGCGCCGTCCGGGCCGCCATCTCCTCCAGCCTGCGCACCATCACCGCCTCCAGGAGGGCCTCCTTGGTCGGGAAGTGCCTGAAGAGCGTTCCGACTCCGACCCCGGCGGTCCGGGCGATCTCCTCGGTCGGCACGCCGACGCCGCGGGTGGTGAACACCTCCGTGGCCACGTCCAGCAGCCTGGCCCGGTTGCGGGCCGCGTCCGCCCGCAACGGGCGCTCCGAAGCGTCACCCATCCCTGTTACCGCCCTTTCGCCGCCGCCCGCGACCCTCTGGACAACCGGACTACCCAGTCCGTATCGTGAAAACGGAGTTTCCAGTCCGATTCTATCCATGGAGCCCACCGGAGGTCCGGCATGCCCGAAACACCATCCGAAGCACTGTCACCGCGCGAGGTCTTCCAGGAGCTCATCGATCGCATCGGCGCCGGACGGTTCACGGAACTGGCCGAGCTCTACGCCGAGGACGCCGTGGTGGAGACGGTCTTCGAGCCCGTCGGTCCGCGCCGGATCCAGGGCCGGGCCGCGCTCGGGGAGCGGTTCGCCCTGGTCGCCGCGAGTTCGCCCGTGGAGCTGACCCCGGCGAACGTGGTCGTCCGGGAGACCGATGACGCGGAGGTGGTCGTCGCCGAGTTCGACTACCACGTGCACCACCGGTCGACCGGGCGGAAGTTCGAGGCCTCCAACATCCAGGTGCTGCGGGTCCGCGACGGCCTGATCGTCAGCAGCCGGGACTACCACGACCACCTCGCCCTGATCGTGGCCGGCGGCAACCTGCCCCAGCTGGTGGCGGCACTGGAAGGCGGCGACGCGTAGGAGCCGAGGGCCCGATGCCGGGACCTCGACCGTTCACGTCCTCCCGGCCGGCTCCGGCCGAGGTCTTTCCTCCGGCGGAGATCGGCGGGATGCTGACCGTCGGGGGGTCGCATGAGCTGGATGGGTCCGAGCACGGCCGACGAGGTCACGGTTCCCGACGTGGTCGGGCTGGCCGTCACCGAGGCGCGGAAGGTCGCGTGGGATGCGGGCGTGGTCATCTCCGCCGCCGATCCGGACGGGCCTCCGCTGGGGGCACTGACGTGGCCGGGAGTGTGGGTGGTCACCGCCCAGCACCCCGCACCCGGATCCCGGATGCGCCGCCGGGGCTCCCTGGCGATCGAGTTCGAGGAAGTGCCCGGCGGCGAGCCCGGGCCACCACGCCCGCCGTCCCCCTGAAGGCGGTCCCGCCCGGCGACGCGGCGGGCGCGACCGGGTACCGTACGCCCCTCGACAACAGAGAGGTGCGGCCATCGTGACCCGAATCCCGGACGTGGGCGACGTCGTGGGCGATTTCTCGCTCCCCGGCGGACAGCTCACCGAAGACGGCTTCGTACGGGCCGAGTACGCGCTCGGCGAGCAGCGCGGGAACCCGGTCGTTCTCGCCTTCTACCCCGGCGACAACACCCCCGTGTGCACCGCGCAGTTGTGCTCGTACTCCGACGGCCTGGAGGCGCTCGCCGCCTGCGGTGCCCAGGTGTGGGGCATCAGCCCGCAGGGCGTGGACAGCCACGAGGCCTTCGCCCGGGCCCGTGGCCTGCGGATGCCGCTGCTCGCCGACACCGACCGCGAGGTGGCCCGCGCGCTGGGCATCGCCGCGCCGGTGATCGGTCTGCGGCGGGCGGTCTTCGTCATCGCGCCGGACGGCACCCTGCACTGGAAGCACGTGAGCACGCTCGGGATGCGGTTCCCGTCCGCCGAGGTCATCGCGGAGCAGCTGGTCGGCGTCACGGCCGCGGGCTGAGTTCAGGCGGCGGTGCCCGCGGCGGCTCCGGTACCCTCGGCCCCGGCCCGGGCCTCGGGCGAGGGCATGAGGCGGCCCACGGAGTTGACCAGTCGGCGGCGGCTCAGGAGGCGGCCGCCGACTGCCATCATCCGGTTGAGGGCGCCGGAGATGACGCTGGGGCCCGGGTTCCTGCGGTCGAGCGCCTTGAGCGTCGTGAGGACCACGTCCTCGCAGGTCTGGAACCTGGTGCCGGCGTTGACGTCCTGGTTGCCCAACGTGTCGAAGAACTCCGTCCTCGTCGCCCCGGGCGAGAGGGCGAGCACGCGCAGTCCGGTGCCGCGGGACTCGTACCAGAGGGCTTCGGTGAAGCTCAGTACGAAGGCCTTGGTGGCGCCGTAGACGGCCATGTGGGGAATGGGCTGGTAGGCGCCCATGCTGGCGACGTTGACGAGGATGCCCTTGCCGTGGGCGCGCAGCGGCCCGATGAAGGCGCGGCTGATGTCGACCACCGCGCCCACGTTGACGGCGAGTTCCTGGCGCAGCCGCTCGGGGTCCTCGAGGTGGAGGGGCCCGAAGGTGCCGAATCCGGCGTTGTTGACCACTCCGGTGACCGTGATGCCGAGCCGCGCGACCTCGGCGGCGAGCAGTTCGCCCACGCGGTCCGCGCCGAGGTCCATCGGCACGGGCGTGACCTGGACCCCGTACTCGGCCGAGAGTTCGGCGGCCAGTCGCCGCAGCCGGTCCTCGCGGCGGGCGACGAGGACGAGGTCGCTGCCGCGGGCGGCGAGCCGGCGCGCGAACTCCTCGCCGAGGCCGGAGCTGGCCCCCGTGATCAGTGTGGTCTGGCCCCGGTAGTCGACCGCGTTCACGGTGCTTCCCCCCTCGTCGTGGTGGCGTACGTCGCGCTGCCGGCCACCGTACGCGCACCGCGGGCGCGGACGGCAGGCCGGCAGCCGGCGGATCAGCCGGTCGACGGGTCTACGGGGCGTCGGCTACGACGGCCACCGCGACCGTGGAGGTTCAGCGGACGTCGAAACTGACCGAGGTGGCCTTGTCGTTCATGCCGTCGCCGACATAGGCGTTGTAGCCGTAGTACGTCTGGTGGGCGCCGCGGAAGTCCTTGTGCTCCCACAGGGTGATCGGGCAGGTGATGCCCTGGGCCGAGCTCACGGTGTCGTTCCAGCCCCACTTGCCGAGGTCGTTGAACTCGGGGTAGCGCCAGTTGCATCCGACGCTCCCCCGGAACGTGAACTCGCTGCCGCCGGAGTTGGCGTCGCTCCAGATCCGCCCGAGGTCCTTGTAATCGGCCTGTGCGCCCAGTTCGGCGGCCTGGGCCTTGGTCGTGAAGCAGCCGCCCTCGCCGGTGTCGACGATGTACGCGCAGAACTTGGGGGTCTTGGGCGCCGGTACGGGCGCCGGCTCGGCGGCCGAGGCCGGGCCGGCGGCGGCCGTCGCCAGGGCGAGGGCGGTGGCGCCGAGGGCGAGGGCGGGTCGAATCATGCGCATGAAGTCTCCTCGAAAGGGATGACAGACGGTTCAGTTCGCGAATCGCGCTGAACCACGACATGACTCAACAAGTCCGGGTGGACGGCCGTCGAGGGTGCGGATGTGACGGTGGCAAATTCGATGCACGTGCCACGGGTCTGCGCCCCGGGCGCCGGCTGGCCTGATCACGGCACCGGCCGGCACCGCCGCCACGACGGGACCGGCGGGCCTCCACGGGTCCCGCCGGGGCAGCCGCCGTCACGGCCGCGGCCGGGGCCGACAAAACTGGCCGAAGAGGTGCGCACCGGGACAGCCGGTCACGGGAGCGGCGATTGTCGCGTTCTCCGCGCTCGGGCGGAGGCAGCGGGGCGGCCCGGTGGTCCCGGGATCCGCGTCGGCATCAGCATCGGCATCGGCATCGGCGGGGCTCAGCGCCCGCGGGCTCCCTGGGCGGCGCCGTGGGCGAGGGCGTCGCCGACGAGGCGGATGGCCCGGGCCAGCCGGGCGAGCTGGCGCAGCTCCCCGGCGTACATCCTGATCGAGGTCTCGATGACCGCCTCGGCCACCCCGAGGGCGGGGAGTTCGGCACGGCTGGTCTCCAGGGCCACGCGTACGGCGCGCATCTCGTGCTGCACCTGGAGCTGGGCATGGCGCGCGAGGAGTACGGGGCTGCGGGTCAAGGTCGCGTAGCCGGCGTAGCGGGCCGGAACCAGGTCGCGCAGCCATCGTGTGGCCGTGCGCTCCCAGTCGTGGTTCCCGGGGCGCTTGACCTGCGTGGGCCAGTCCGGGCTGTGCGTGGTGAGTGTCGTCTGTGACATTCCTGCCGCTTCCACAAGGTGTCGAACTGTGATCGAGAACTTGCCGGGGGCGGCCTCGGCCCAGGGGTTGGCCGAGGCCGCAGGGGCACTGCGGGCTCCGGAGGCCGGACGAACGCCTGGTGCGACGTGAGGAGGAGTGCGTCGCACCGGGTGTCTGTTGTGGGAGGGCTTGGGGTCGCCCTCCTGGCGTCTTCACGGATGACCGCGCCGGGCATCAGTAAACATATATACCGTTGAGTAAGCAAGTGTATGAAAATATTCATGCCCGCGCTGGGTATGAATATGGCCCCTCGATCGAAGCGCGAAGACCTCTTAGAGGAAGAATCCGTGCTGGTCGGCGGCCTGCTCGTAGCTTTCGAGCCGCGCCTGCGTCCGCTCGGGATCCGCGTCGGACATCGCCTGGAGCAGCGCGGCCGAGAGCACGCCCGGTGCCGCGTAGGAGTCGAAGACCAGCCGCGAACCGGTGCCGGCCGTGAGTGCCACGTCCGCCTCGTCCACCAGCGGGCCCAGCGTGCCGTCCGTGATCAGCGCGATCCGCAGCCCCGCGCTGCGCGCGACCCGCAGCGCCGCCAGGGTCTCCTTGGCGTGCCGGGGCATGGCGAAGGCCAGTACCCAGCTGCCGCCCGCCGCCCTGGCCTGCAGCAGCGCGTCGTAGGCCACGCTGCCGCCGCCCGTCACCAGGCGTACGTCGGGGTGGATGCGGCGGGCCGCGTACGCGAAGTACTCCGCCAGGGAGACCGAGATCCGCAGCCCGAGCACGGTCAGCGGCACCGAGCGGGCCAGCTCGCGGCCGATGTCGAGCACCTGGTTGGTGTCGGCGAGCAGCCTGCGCACGTTGCGCAGGTTCTCGATCTCGGCGTCGACGGCGGCCTGCAGTTCGTTGCGACGGGTCTGTTCCGGGCTGTCCGGGGCGCCGGCCACCGCACTGAGCGCGATCGGCTGGAGCACGTCGCGCAGGGCCGGATAGCCGCTGAACCCGAGGGCGGCCGCGAACCGGGTCACGGACGGCTGGCTCACCCCGGCCCGTTCGGCGAGTTCGGTGATCGAGAGGAACGCCGCCTCGGTGAGGTGGTCGACGAGGTACTGGGCGATGCGCCGCTGGCCCGGGGAGAGCGGATGCCCGTCGAACAGTGCCCGGACCCGGTCGGCCGGGGCGCGCTCGTATGCGGCGGCCTCCCCGCTCGGCGTGATCGCGGCCGCCTGTGCACGCGCCTGCTGCTGCCCCGATGACACCGTCGGTCCTCCCTGTCGTGCCGCTCCGTCACCCCAACATAACCCACGGCATCCGGCTGACCAGCGCGCTTGTGCTCCGGGTCACGAACCGTCAGCAACCCGGTACCGGCGCGGCCGTCGTGAGCCGGCACCGGCGCGGCCGTCGAGGAGCAGCGGCACGAGTGCGCGCGGGGGTTGGCGCAGCGGAACACGCGCCGCCCAGCCCGACCGGCCCCGCGCCCGGGGCGGCTGCCCGATCCGGGCCGGGGCATCTGCCGAACGGCGATGCGCGATCACTCTTGCGGGTGGCGGTCGGGCACTGCCGGCGGGCGGCGGCGGGCGCGGACACGAGGATCGGGCCGTGACCATCACCCTCGTCGTCGCCGTCCTCGCGCTGGCCGCCGGAATCGCCGCGAACAAGTTCCTGCGCCCCCGGCTGATGAAGGGCGCCGACGCCGAGGGCATGGGCGTGCGCGACCTCGTCGGGCCGTTGCTGACCCTGACGATCCTGATCCTGGCCTTCATGCTCGTCACCGCCTCCAGTTCCAACGGGCGGGCCGACGACGCCGCGCGGGCGGAGGCGCACTCGCTGGACCACCTCGCGGAGGTGGCCGACTTCGCGCCCCCGGAGCTGCGCCGGCGGCTGCGCGGCGACGCCCTCTGCTACGCACGCGCCGTCGAGTACGAGGAATGGCCGGCCATGGCCACCGGTAAGGGCTCTTCGGTGCCCAGCGTGTGGAGCAGGGACTTCCGCAAGGCGTTCAAGGAACTGGGCACGGGCGATCCCACGTTCGGGCTGCTGGTCGCCGCGGACAACCAGCGGTCCCTGGCCCGGCAGGCCAGGATGGCCGAATCCACCCCGACCATCCCGTCCTTGATCTACTGGTTCATGCTGGTCAACCTCGGGGTGACGGTGGTCGGCCTCGGCCTGTGCCTGCCCCGCACGGACAACAAGGGACCGCTCGCCGCCCTGGTGGTCGTCACCGCCCTGCTGACCGCGACCCTGCTCATCATCCGGGACGTGGACCGCCCCTTCGGCGGGGTGATCGTCGTGAAGCCCACCCTGATGGCCGAGACCAAGGAGGAGACGGCCCGGGACTTCGTGGCCGACTACAAGGCGGAGCAGATCCCCTGCGACGAGCGGGGCCGGGCCGAGCCGCCGCGCGGCGGCTCGTAGGCCCGTCCGCACCGTCAGCCCGGGTACGGTTCTGTGCCCAGGCCCTCCGGAAGCCGGCCCGTGTGCAGCACCCCCAGGGTCTGGGTGGCGCGCGTCAGGGCCACGTAGAGGTCGCTGGGCTCGTGGTCCGCCGGTTCCACGACGAGCACCGTGTCGAACTCCAGCCCCTTGGCCTGGCGCGGTTCCAGCAGGACGACCGGGCGCGTGAGGTCGGGCTCCTCCCCCGCCCGTACGCCGGGCAGCGCGGCCGCCAGCTCCTCGTGCAGCGGGCGCGGGGCGATCACCGCGAGGCGTCCCTCCGCGGGGGCGCAGTCCCGTACCGCTTCGGCGAGCGCGGCGGCCAGGTCGTCGGTACGCCGCACCCAGGGCCGCCGTCCCGTGGAGCGGATCGAGCTCGGCGGCTCGAAGCCGGGGTGACGGGCCCGGAGCACGGCGGCCGCGACGTCCATGATCTCGGCCGGGGTGCGGTAGTTGACGCCGAGGCGGACCAGCTCCCAGCGGCTCTCGACGTACGGGGCGAGGATCTGCTGCCACGATCCGCAGCCGGCCTCGTCGCCGGTCTGGGCCGGGTCGCCCACCAGGGTCATGGAACGGGTCGGGCAGCGCCGCATCAGGAGCCGCCACGCCATGGCCGAGAGCTCCTGCGCCTCGTCCACGATGACGTGCCCGAAGGCCCAGGTCCGGTCGGCGGCGGCCCGTTCGGCCGCGCTGCGGTGGTCGTCCTCCTCCTGGCGTTCGGCCATGCGCTCCGCGTCGATGATGTCGTGGGCCGCGAGGAACTCGTTCTCCATGTCCTCGAACTCGAAGCTCTCCGAGCCCGCCGACAGGTCCAGGACGCCCTGCGCGTACGCGACGCGCTCCAGGCGCTCGCGCTCCTCGGCGGCGCGCCGCGCGGTGTCGTCGACCCCGAGCAGCTCGGCGGCCTCGTCGAGCAGCGGTACGTCCGCCGGTGTCCAGTCCGCTTCGCACGTCGTCGTACGCCGGATCAGCCCGGCTTCCCGCTCGGGGAGGTGCGTGGGATCGGCGAGGTAGTCGGCGATCAGCCGCCGGGGCGTGAGCGAAGGCCACAGCGTGTCGATGGCGGCGTGCACCTCGGCGCTGGTCGCGATCTCCTTGCCCAGTTGCGCGATGTCGTCCGGTCCCAGCAGGTTGGGACCGCCGTAGGGGTCCGCGCCGAGCCGGTCGGCGAGCTGCTCGGTGAGCGCGTCGATGATCCGGAAGGCGAAGTACGGGCGCGCCAGGTTGTGCGGCAGTCCGGTGGCGCGGGCCCGGTCCCGGGCCTCGTGGGCCATGGTCCGGTCGAGGAGCAGCGTGCCGTAGTCGTCGTGGTCGATCTCCAGGACCGGTTCGGGGACCACGTCGGCGTCCTCGCCGCTGCCGGCGGGCACGGTCTCGGGCAGCGTCTGCCGGTCGGCCACGACGCGCGCGAGGACCGCGGCCATCTCCGCGCGCCCCTTGACCGCCGCCGCGCCGGGCAGGTCGCGGCCGGTCGCGCGGACGCCCGGGAACAGCTCGCCCGGGGTGGCGAGCAGCACTCCGGTCTCGCCGAGGGCCGGGAGGACCTCGCCGATGTAGCCGAGGAAGGCCGGGTTCGGCCCGACGATCAGCACGCCGCGCTTGGCGAGCAGTTCGCGGTGCGCGTAGAGGAGGTACGCGGCCCTGTGCAGGGCGACGGCGGTCTTGCCGGTGCCCGGTCCGCCCTCCACCACCAGGACCCCGCGGTGGGTGGAGCGGATGACGCGGTCCTGCTCGGCCTGGATGGTCTGCACGATGTCGTGCATCCGGCCGGTGCGCGCGGCGTCGAGCGCCGAGAGCAGTACGGCGTCCGCGTCGGCCCCCTCGTGGCCCGTGCGCTCGGTGTCGGCGAGGTCGAGGATCTCGTCGTGCAGGGCCGTGACGCGGCGGCCCCGAGTGGTGAGGTGACGGCGCCGGCGCAGCCCCATGGGGGAATAGCCGGTCGCGAGGTAGAACGGGCGCGCCACATCGGCCCGCCAGTCGAGTACGAGGGGGGTGCGGTCCCGGTCGTCCTGCCTGATTCCGATACGGCCGATGTGGTGGTCGGAGCCGTCGGAGAAATCGAGCCTGCCGAAGCACAGGCCGTTCTCGCCCGAGTTCAGAGCGGAAAGCAGACCGGACTGCTCGGCGACCATGACATCCCGCTCCAGTCGCGCCTGGAACCCGCTGCCGGCCGCGCCGAGGGCGCCGCGTACGGCCCGTTCGGCCTCGTCACGCAGGTCGTCGAGGCGATCGTAGAGAGCGGTGATGAATTGCTGCTCATTCCGGAATTCTTCGGTTGACAATTCCACTCCTGACGCGATATGGTGTCCCCATAAGCTTCTTCACGCCATCGCTCAGCGAAGATGTGAAACGTCAAATATACACAGAAGAACACCCCGGCCTCAATTGGTCCGGGGTGTTTTTTGCGTTCCGGGATTTATTCGCTCGGGCCCTACCGGAGCATGCGGACCTTCTGGTCGCGCAGGTCGTAGCGCGCGGCCGCCACGGCCAGCCGGCCGGTGGCTATCCTCCGCGCGATGTCGGGCTCCGCCGCCAGCCGGGCCCGGGTGCGGCGGGCGTGGGCGTCGATGGTCGCGGCGATCCGCGCCGGGCCCTGCTGGCCGTGGTCGATGGAGGGCCGGATCTGCTCGGCCAAGTACTGGATGTGCGCGGGCAGTTCGGTGCCCGTCTCGTCGGCGTGGACCGCGGCGCCGACGGCCCCGCACGACTCGTGTCCGAGGACCAGCACCAGGGGGATGTCCAGCTCCAGGACCCCGTACGCGATGCTGCCGAGCACCGCCTCGTCCAGCACCTCCCCCGCCGAGCGCACGGTCAGCAGGTCGCCGAGCCCCTGGTCGAAGACGAGCTCCGGCGGCACCCGGGAGTCGACGCAGCCCAGCACGATGGCGAAGGGGTGCTGCTCCCGGGCCACTTGGAGGCGTACGGAACGCGATTCGCGCGGGTGCTGCTGGCAGTACGTCGCCCAGCGCCGGTTGCCGGCCGTCAGGCGGCGCAGGGCCTCGTCCGGGGTGGCGGGACGGGCGCCACCCGCGATGCCGGCTTCCGCCGTTTCGGCGGGAGCGGCGGAGGCCGGGAAGACGGAGGCGAGACCGAGGACCGATCCGGCGGCCGCGCCGCCCGCGAGGGCCGTGCGCAGGAGGGTCCGGCGGGTTGTCGAAGTGGCGTACGGCGTCCGTGTGTTCGAAGACATTCGGGGACGTTATCCCTCCACTTCACCATCCGGGTCTCTACCAGCGGGTATTGGCGGATTTCCACCCGGAGCCCGGCTCGATAGGGATGGATCGGACGGCAGGGCCGTGCCGGACAATCTGGGCCCGCTGCGGCTAACCGGCGGCGAGGGTCGCCGGTTTGACGGCGTCGGGGCCGTAGCGGGCTCGGGCGCGGTCGGCGGCGGCCTCGACGGCCAGCGCCTGCTCGTCGGCCGCGTCGAAGGTGAGCTGCCGCCTGACCTCGGAGGCGGGGCACAGCGCCTCGGCCCGGAGGTCGAAGGAGCGTACGCGGGCGCGCTGGAGGCCGAGGAGCCCGTACAGCTCGTAGACGGCGCCGGTCAACGGGCGGGTGTGATGGGTGGGTTCGGCCAGGGCCCGGGTCCGGGTGGAGGTGGTGCGGTCGGCGTAGCGGACGGTCAGGGTGAGCCCGGCGGCCGCCCTGGCCTCTTCGCGCAGACGGGCGCCGAGCCGGTGGGCGAGGCCGAGCAGGGCGCGGTGGTGCTGGTCCGCGTCGAGGCAGTCGGCGTCGAAGGTGTGGCCCGCGCTGATGGACTTGGGCAGCGGGTGGGCCTCGACCGGGCGCAGGTCCAGGCCGTGGGCGCGGGTGTGCAGGGCGCGGCCGGTGGCCGAGCCGAAGATCCTGGTCAGGGCGGGCAGGGGCGCGTCGGCGAGGTCCCCGATGGTGTGCAGTCCGTACGCGGCCAGCGAGGCGGCGGTGGCCGGGCCGACTCCGTGGAGGGCGGCGACGGGACGGGGCCGCAGCCAGCCGGTGACCTCCGCCTCGGTGAGGACGGTGGCGGCGCCCAGCGGCGTGGAGGCGGCCGTCATCGTCGCGAGCATGCGGTTGGGCGCGACGGCGCAGGTCGTCGGCACGCCGTGGAGGGCGACGGTACGCATGCGCAGGAGGCCGGCCAGGGATTCGGCGTCGCACTGCCAGTAGCGCAGGGCGCCGGTGATGTCGAGGTCGGCGGAGTCGGGCGGGATCGGCTGGACGCGGGGGGTGATGCCGGCGGCGAGGTCGAGGAGCTGCCCGTAGAGGCCGGTGTCGGCGGCCTGGGGGATGTGGAACCGGGCGTGGAGGATCTGTTTCGTGGCCATCACCCCGCCGATCCGGGGCTGGTGTAGCCGAGGGATTTGAGGTCGGCGGCGCGGGTGCCGGCGGGCTGCAGGTCCGCGTACGGGTGGAGGCGTGCTCCGCTGGTGCCGTTCGCGAGGGTGCGCGCGCCCTCGGCGGGGGTACGCGCACCGTCGGGGGTACGCGCGCCGCCGTCGGCGGAGGCGCGGTCGCGGTCCTGATCGGGGCCCTGGGCCGGGGTGGGGGCGGGAGCGGCGCGGCCGAGGAGGGCGAGGGCGGCTTCGGGACCGTGGTCGCGGCGGGCGGCCGCGATCTCCTCCAGGTTCCAGACCATCTGGCCGACGACGGTGCGGCGCGGGCCGCGGGCCTCGACGGTGCCGCGGACCAGGAGCAGTCCGGAGTGGAAGACCGTGTGGGCGCAGGCGTCGTGGCTGTCCTCGAAGAAGGCGATGTCGACGAGCCCGCGGCCGTCCTCCAGGGTCACGAAGATGATCCTCTTGCCCGAGGGGATCGGGGGCGTCTGGGTGGAGGCGCGGACGCCCGCGACGAGGACCGGACGGCCCGGGCTCATCTCCGCGAGGTGCGCGGAGTCGGTGGCGCCGATCTCGCGGAGCAGGCGGTGGTGATGCTCCATCAGGTGCTGGGAGACGTCGATGGACAGGACGTCGATCTCGGCGGTGAGTGCCTCGCGGCTGGTCATCTCCGGCAGGCCGGACGGTTCGGCGGTGACGAGTTCGCCGCCGAGGGCCAGTTGCCCGTCGGCCGCGCGGGCCCGGGTGTGGCGGTGGAGCTCGGACACCTGCAGCAGGAGGTCGCGGCGGGTGAGCGGCCCGCGCAGGGCGTCGAGGGCTCCGATCCGGATCAGGCGCTCGGCGACCGGCAGCGCGGGGCGGGCCCGCTCCCAGAAGTCCTGCAGACCGCCGTAGGCCCGGTGGGCCGCGATCCGCGCGCTCTGCTCCTCGGTGATCCCCTTCACCGAGGACAGCGAGAGCCGCACCCCCCACGCACCCTCCGGGGTCCGCTCGACGCGGTGCCCGGCGTCGGAGCGGTTGACGTCCACGGGCAGCACCGGCACGCCGTGGCGCCGTGCGTCGGAGACGATCACCCGGGGCGGCCACATCCCGGGATCGTGCTCCAGCAGTCCGGCGTAGAGGGCCGCGGGATGGTGGGCCTTGAGCCAGGCCGACTGGAGCGCGGGCACGGCGAAGGCCACGGCGTGCGCGCGGCAGAACCCGTAGGCGCCGAACGCCGCGACGATCTCCCAGACCTCGTCGAGGACCTCCGGGCGGTAGCCGCGGGCACCCGCCTGCCGCCGGAACCACGCCTCCACCCGGGGCAGTCGGCCCGGTCCGGCGAGGGCGCGGCGCGCGATCTCGCCCAGCGCCCGGTCGCAGCCGGTCATCACCGCGAAGATGTCGATGATCTGCTCGTGCCAGATGGTCACGCCGTAGGTGTCGGCGAGTACGGGCTCCAGGTCGGGGTGCGGGTAGCGGGGCGCGGCGCCGTGCCGGGCCGCGATGTAGAGGGCGGGCATGCCGCCCTTGACGGGGCCCGGCCGGAACAGGCTGATGTCGGCGATGACGTCCTGGACTCCGCGCGGCTGGAGCCGCCCGACGAGGTCCTGCTGGCCGGGGCTCTCCAGCTGGAACATCCCCACGGTCCGGGCCTGCCTGATGAGTTCGAACGCGTCGGGGTCGTCCAGCCGGACGTGGTCGGGGTTGTCGAGGTCGAGCTGGCGGCCGGTGGTGCGGCGGATCTCGGCGACGGCGTGCGCCATCGCGGACTGCATCCGCACGCCCAGGACGTCCAGTTTGACGAGGCCGAGGTCCTCGACGTCGTACTTGTCAGCCTGGACCATCGGGTAGCGGCCGCCCGGGGTCGGCTGCACGGGCAGCCGGTCCAGCAGGGCGGAGTTGGAGAGGATCACTCCGCACGGGTGCATGGCGTAGCCGCGCGGCAGGGCGTCCAGACCCTCGGCGAGTTCCCACAGCGGCCCGAACGAGTCCGCCTCCGCGGCGAGTTGTTTGAGTTCCGGCAGGGTGGTGAGCGCGTCGCGGATGTCGCAGGCCCGGATGTGCGGGAAGGACTTCGCGATCCGGTCCACGATCTGCGGGGCCAGGCCGAGGGCGAGGCCGGTGTCGCGCAGGGCGTGGCGGGCCCGGTAGGTCTCCGGCATGCCGGCGACCGCCACCCGCTCGGTGCCGAACCGCTCGATGATCTTGTCGTAGACCTCCAGCCGGCGGGCCGATTCCACGTCGAGGTCGATGTCGGGGAGCGAGGCCCTGCGGACGCTGAGGAAGCGCTCGAACAGCAGGTGGTGTTCGAGGGGGTCGGCCGTGGCGATGAAGAGCGCGTGGTTGACCATGCT
>NZ_JBSGXB010000132.1:0-16696 GCF_053609185.1 Streptomyces sp. NPDC054956
CCACATTAACCCCCCCAACCCGCAATACCCTTTCCATGGGTGTCTGGTGGGCGGTTTTTTTTTAATAACCCCCCCACCGGGTCGCCCCGGCCGGGGCCGGCCCCCCGGCCCCCGCCCACGCCCCGGCCGCGCCGAGGACCGGCGCAGACCGACCCAGAACGCCCCCAGGGCCCCGCAGACGGGGCTGTGGGGGCGTTCTGGCTCCCGGAGGCCACTCGCCGCGCCGGGAGCGCCGAGAGGCGGCCACCCGGTGCCGGGTGGCCGCCTCTCGCGTACTACGTACTACTGCCGTCCCAAGGGCCTCTGCGGCCCTCGGCACAAGGGCTGACTACTTGCCCTTGGCGGCTTCCTTGAGCTTGGAGCCCGCGGAGACCTTCACGCTGTAGCCGGCCGGGATCTGGATGGGGTCGCCGGTCTGCGGGTTGCGCGCGGTGCGAGCGGCACGGTGGGTGCGCTCGAAGGTCAGGAAGCCGGGGATGGTGACCTTCTCGTCGCCCTTGGCGACAATCTCGCCGACGGTCTCGGCGAGCGCGGCCAGAACGGCGTCGGCGTCCTTGCGGGTCACCTCGGCGCGCTCGGACAGAGCGGCCACCAGCTCACTGCGGTTCATGTTGTACTCCCGTGTTCAACTTGCCTTAGAGGCGTGAGATCGAAGCCGATGCTGCCAGGGCCCTAGGACAGTCCCCGGACCCGGGTCTGACGTCAGACCCTCTCGCCCGGTTACGCATCCTGCCCCCACCAGCGGCGGGAAAGCCAATCCGGCACCCGCCTGGGTCACACGAAAAGCGCCACAGTCACGCCGCGGTGACGCTCCGTCCGCACCGGAGGGCGTCCGGATGGCGTCCGGATGGTGTCCCGCCAGACGCGGACCGCGGGCCACGCGGGCATCCCCGCAACCCTAGAGGCGCCCCGGGGGGCCCGCATCCCGCGACGCGCCGGGGATCAGGCGGAGGTGGGGCCCGTCACAGCGGCCGTCGCGGCCTTGCGGACGGCCCCGGCGACGGCGCCCGCGACCTTGTCGTTGAAGACCGACGGGATGATGTAGTTCGCGTTGAGCTCGTCCTCGCCGACCACGTCGGCCAGGGCGCTCGCGGCGGCCAGCATCATCTCGGTGTTCACGGTGCGCGACTGGGCGTCCAGGAGGCCGCGGAAGACGCCCGGGAAGACCAGCACGTTGTTGATCTGGTTCGGGAAGTCGGAGCGGCCGGTGGCCACGACGGCGGCGGTCTGGCGGGCGACGGCCGGGTCCACCTCGGGGTCCGGGTTCGCGAGCGCGAACACGATCGCGCCTTCCGCCATGGCGGCGACGTCCTCGCCGGAGAGCACGTTCGGGGCCGAGACGCCGATGAAGACGTCGGCGCCGACCACGGCCTCCTTCAGGGTGCCCGTGTAGCCCTCGGGGTTGGTGTTGTCGGCGATCCAGCGCAGCGGGGAGTCCGCGGCCGCGTCGACCAGGTCGGGGCGGTCCGCGTGCACGACGCCGTGGATGTCGGCGCTCACCGCGTTCTTGACGCCGGCCGCGAGGAGCAGCTTGAGGATCGCCGTGCCGGCCGCGCCGGCGCCCGACATGACGACCTTCACGTCGCCAACTGCCTTGCCCACGACGCGCAGCGCGTTGGTGAGGGCGGCGAGGACGACGATGGCGGTGCCGTGCTGGTCGTCGTGGAAGACGGGGATGTCGAGGGCCTCGCGCAGGCGGGCCTCGATCTCGAAGCAGCGGGGCGCTGAGATGTCCTCGAGGTTGATGCCCGCGAAGCCGGGGGCGATCGCCTTGACGATCGCGACGATCTCGTCGGAGTCCTGGGTGTCGAGGCAGATCGGCCAGGCGTCGATGCCGGCGAAGCGCTTGAAGAGGGCAGCCTTGCCCTCCATGACGGGCAGCGCGGCCATCGGGCCGATGTTGCCGAGGCCCAGCACGGCGCTGCCGTCCGTCACGACTGCGACGGAGTTGCGCTTGATGGTCAGACGGCGGGCGTCCTCGGGGTTCTCGGCGATCGCCATGCACACGCGGGCCACGCCCGGGGTGTAGATCATCGAGAGGTCGTCGCGGTTGCGGATGGGGTGCTTCGACTGCATCTCGATCTTGCCACCGAGGTGCATCAGGAAGGTTCGGTCGGAGACCTTGCCGAGGCTGACGCCCTCGATCCCGCGCAGCTTCTCGACGATTTCGTCGGCGTGCGCCGTGGAAGTCGCGGCGATCGTGACGTCGATCCGGAGCTTCTCGTGGCCGGATGCGGTCACGTCGAGGCCGGTGACCGAGCCACCGGAGGACTCCACGGCGGTGGTGAGCTGGGAGACCGCGGTTCCGCTCGCGGGCACTTCCAGGCGGACCGTCATCGAGTACGAGACGCTGGGCGCCGTTGCCATGGCCGTGTTCCTCTTCTGTCCCTGGTTTTTCTGTACACACGCAGGGTCCCGCGCCTCTTGCCGAGAAGACGGCAGGTGTGGCAGGACCTGTTGTCCGATCGTCCCACCTACCAGCCGGTACAAGGTAACCAGCTACAAAATTCGGAAGAACTCTTCCACCATACGAGATATCTGGGGTCTTCGGAATGGGTGGCCCATACAAAAAGGTCCGCGCCCCCCACTGTGTGGAGGACGCGGACCTGGTACTTCATACGTCTATGACACCGACCCGCCATGCTCGCCTCGCGGCAAGTGGTCGCTCTAAGCGACGAAGGTTGGGCCCGGGGGCTTGGATCGAGTCGGTGCCGTACTCAGGCTAACAAAGGTTCGCCCGAAGTGATCCCCCCACCGGCATCCGGTTTCGGCCGACCACGCCCTTGGCCGCCGACCATCCGGCCCTACGAAACCGCACGAAGCCGGTACGAAGCCCTGAGCGGGCCGGGGGCCACCGGTGAACCGCCCGCCAACCCCGGGCTCCGCCCCGGCCACCGGCTACGGCTTCAGCAGGGCCGCGACGCCCTCCCCGTCCGGGGTGTCCCGGGCGGTGGAGATCACCGTCAGTTGCTGCGTCGCACGGGTCAGGGCCACGTAGAGCACCCGCAGGCCCGCCGGGGACTCGTCCGCGATCTCGGCCGGGGAGACGACCACCGTGGCGTCGTACTCCAGGCCCTTCGCCTCCAGGCTGCCGAGCGCGACCGCCCGGTCCCCCAGCTCCGCGAGCCAGCCCGCGGCCTCCGCCCGGCGGTCCATGGCCACGACCACGCCGACCGTGCCGTCCACCTGCTCCAGCAGCCTGCGGGTCTCCTCGCGGACCGTGTCCGCGAGATCCTCCGCCACCGCCGTGAAGCGCGGCTGGAGGCCCGTCGAGCGCACCGCCGTCGGCGGCTCCATGCCCGGCGCCGCCAGCTTCAGCACCCGCGAGGCGACCTCCGCGACCTCGGCCGGGTTGCGGTAGTTCACCGTCAGGGTGAACCGCCGCCGCGGCCTCGATCCCAGCGCCTCGTCCCGCGCGGCCGCGGCCTCCTCGGGATCGGTCCACGAGGACTGCGCCGGGTCGCCGACCACCGTCCAGGTGCCCATCCGGCCCCGGCGGCCGACCATCCGCCACTGCATCGGCGTCAGGTCCTGCGCCTCGTCGACGATGACGTGCGCGTACTCGGTGCGCTCCGCCGCGAGCCGCTCGGCCCGCTCCCACTGGGTCTCCTCGCGGGTCGGCATCAGCTCCTCCAGCCCGCTCAGCTGGTCGAGCGGGTTCAGCTCGCGCTTGCGCTTGGGCCGGGCGGGCGCGCCGAGCAGCTGCTGGAGCTCGTCCAGCAGTGCCACGTCGTGCACCGACAGGGGGCCCTTGCCGTCCGGGCCCACCCGGCGCAGGGAGCGCGCCAGCAGACGGGTCTCGCGCGGGTTCAGGTCCCGGCGCGACCAGCGGCCGAGCTTGCGCTCGTCGGCCATCGCGGCGAGCACCCCGCGCGGGGTCAGCTCGGGCCACCAGGCGTTCAGGAACTCGATGAACGCGTCCTCCGTCGAGATGTCCTCGTCGAAGGCGGAGCGCAGCTCGGCGGCGAGCTCCGGGTCGCTGTGCCGGCCGGCCCCGCCGGACTTGGAGTACAGCGCGTCCAGCAGGAGCTTGCGGGCGCGCGGGCGCAGCAGGTTGACCGGGGCGGTGCCGGACAGCACGTTCTGGCGGATCCGGTCGAGGTCGGCGGCCTCCAGCTCCTGGCGGCGGCCGAAGGCCACCACGCGCAGCCGGTCCGGGGCGGGCGCCCCGCCGGGGCCGCCGAGCTCCAGGGCGCCGCGCACGGCCTTGCGCAGCACCTTCAGCATCCGGGACGAGCCCTTGACGCGGGCCGTGGGCGGATCGTCGTACGTGGTCGCCTCGGCGCCGTCGACGAGGGAGCCGAGCGCCCGGATGGCGACCTGGCCCTCTTCGCCGAGGGACGGCAGGACGCCCTCGGTGTACGCGACGAGCAGCGGGGTCGGGGAGACGATCAGGATGCCGCCGGAGTAGCGCCGCCGGTCCTGGTAGAGCAGGTAGGCGGCGCGGTGCAGGGCGACGGCGGTCTTGCCGGTGCCCGGTCCGCCCGCGACCTCGGCGACCGAGGCGGCGGGGGCCCGGATGACGAGGTCCTGCTCGGCCTGGATGGAGGAGACGATGTCGCGCATCGAGTGCGTGCGGGCCCGCCCGAGCGCGGCCATCAGGGCGCCGTCGCCGATGGCGGGCAGCTCGCTCCCGTCGAGGAAGGCGGTGACCTCGGGACGCATCAGGTCGTCCTCGACTCCCAGCACCTTGCGGCCCTTGGAGCGGATGACGCGGCGGCGCACGACGCGGCCGGGATCCTTGGGGGTGGAGCGGTAGAACGGCGCGGCCGCGGGGGCGCGCCAGTCGATGACGAGCGGCGCGTAGTCGGAGTCGAGGACTCCGATGCGGCCGATGTGGAGCGTCTCGGCGATGTCGGCCGTGAGGTCGGCGCGGATCGCGTCGTCGGCGGGCTCGACGGAGGTGAAGGCGCCGTCGGGGCCGCGCTCCCCGTTCTTGCCGAGGACCAGGTCGATCCGGCCGAAGAGGAAGTCCTCGAACTCGTTGTTGAGACGGTTGAGGTGGATTCCGGCGCGGAAGACCTGCGCGTCCCGTTCGGCGAGGGCGCCGGGCGTGCCGACCTGGCCACGCTTGGCGGCGTCGTTCATCAGGAACTCGGCCTCGTGGATCTTCTCCTCAAGGCGTCGGTACACGTGATCGAGATGCGTCTGCTCGACCGCGATCTCCCGATCGCGGACGGAATCCGCCGTGCTGTCGACAGCGGCATTCTGCGCGGCCACCAAGGCCCCTTTCTGACGTGCATGGGCGACCGTCAACCGTACGCGAACGGGCCCCCGCGCGCACGCCCGTTCCGGGACGGCTCGCGGATCAGGACGAACATCACGTCCGGTGGCCTGCGGCGGGAGGTTCCGGGCTGCGGTCAGCCGGGTCGCGCCGCGAGGACGCGGCGGCGGTGACGGGCCACGCGTTCGCGGTTGCCGCACAGCTCGCTGGAGCACCAGCGGCGCCGGCGGCCGCGCGAGGTGTCGAGGTAGACGCGGGCGCAGCCGTCGCCCCCGCAGGCCCTCAGCAGGGCGCGCTCACCCGGATCGGTGAGCAGTTCGACGGCGTCGCGGGCCACCGCGGCGAGCAGTCCGGCGCATTCCACGCCGCCGCACAACTCCCGTACGAGGTGCCCTTCTTGGTCCTGCACTGCACACAGTCCCGGGGGTGGACCGGCGGCCGCCGCGTTGACCCGGGCCAGCGCGGGCGCCGGCGGCGCGGCCGCGGCGAGTTCGGCGCGTACGAGGCTCTCGACGTCGGCGCGCAGCAGCCGGAAGGCCTGCGCCCAGTCGGCCCCCACACCGGGGAGCGGAGTCCGTCCGGGAACCAGCCCGGCGCCGGCGAGCCACGCGCGCAGCTCGTCCCCGTCCCGAATCCCCTCGCCCCCGCCGGCGTGCCTGCGGGGGTCGAAGGTGGCCACCAGGTCCAGGCAGACCCGCCCGGATTCGAACCACATGCCCGTCACCGCCTCCCGCTCGGGGCGTGCCCCCAGAGTGCCCGCCTCCCGGCCGGGGGGCTAGAGGGCGGGCGGGTCGTCGTGGAAGAGGCGGTGGAAGAGGCGGTGGTCCTGCCAGGCTCCGCCCACGTGCAGGTAGCGGGGCACGAGTCCGTACTGTTCGAAGCCGGCCTTCGCCAGCACCCGCTGGGAGGCCAGGTTGTCGGTCCGGGTCCCGGCCTCGACCCGGTGCAGCCCGACCTCGTCGCGGGCGACCCGGCAGACCTCGTGCAGCGCGGCGGTGGCCACCCCCTTGCCGGCCCAGGCCTGGTCCACCCAGTAGCCGATGGCGGCGCTGCACAGCGCCCCGAACACGATGGTATTGAGGTTGATCGCCCCGATCGGCACCCCGCCGCCGATCAGCACGTACGGCCGCGCCCGGCCGCCGTCCCGGTCCTCGAGCAGCGCCTCGATCCGCTCCAGCTGCCCGGCCTCGGTGTAGAAGGCCTCGGTCCGCCGGGGCTCGTAGGGGGCCATGTAGGCCCGGTTGCGATCCAGCACGTCGGCGAGCCCGGCGGCGTCGGCCGTCCGGATCTCCCGCATCTCCACCCCGTCGATGATCATCCGGGCACGCTAACGGACCGTGCGGCGCACGGCCAGGCCTGGCGGGCGGGCGGGTGTCCGTCCCGGCCGCTGCGCCGGCCGCCTCAGGCGTCCGCGTACTTCGCGTCGACGGCCGCGTCCAGGGAGAGCCGGTAGCCGCGCTTGACGACCGTCTGGATCAGGTTCGGGGCTCCCAGCGCCACCCGCAGGCGGGCCATCGCCGTTTCCACCGCGTGCTCGTCGCGGCCCGCGCCGGGCAGGGTGCGCAGGAGTTCGGAGCGGGCCACCACCCAGCCCGGGCGGCGGGCCAGGGCCCGCAGCAGGGCCATGCCGGCCGGGGGGACGGGGCGCAGCTCGGCGTCGAGGAGGACCGCGTGGCCGCGCAGTTCCAGCCGGTGTCCCGCCACGGGCAGGACCCGCGCCCGGCCCGGGAGTTCCTGGCACAGCAGCTGCACCAGCGGGCCCAGCCGGAACCGTTCGGGCTGCACCGTGGCCACGCCCTCCGCCTGGAGCGGTACGGCCGTCACCGGGCCCACGCAGGCGGAAAGCACCGAGCCGCCGGTCAGAGCGCCCAGCACGGATTCCCGTACGCCCCGTTCCGCGGCCCGCGACAGCAGGGAGGCGGCGGCCGGCGCGGAGGTGAAGCTCACCGCGTCGATCCCGCCGGCGGCCACCGCGTCGATCAGCCGGTCCAGCGGTCCGAGGTCCTCGGGCGCCATCCACCGGTACACCGGTACGCCGACCACCTCGGCCCCGCCCGCCCGCAGTGCCTCGACGAACCCGGGCAGCGGCTCCCCGTGCAGTTGCAGGGCGATGCGCCGGCCGGACACCCCGGCCGTGAGCAGCCGGTCCAGTACCTCGGCGAGGGATTCGGAGCCCGGGGACCAGGTCTCGACGAGTCCGGCGGCCCGGATCGCGCCCTTGACCTTCGGCCCGCGGGCCAGGAGTTCGGTCTCCCGCAGCCGTCCGAGGAGCTCCTCGCCGAGCCCCCATCCGTCGGCGGCCTCGATCCAGCCCCGGAAGCCGATGGCCGTGGTGGCCACGACCACGTCGGGCGCGCAGCCGATCAGGTCCTTGGTGGCGGCGAGCAGTTCGGTGTCGTCGGCGAGCGGCACGATCCGCAGGGCGGGAGCGTGCAGCACGTTGGCCCCGCGGCGGCGCAGCAGGGCGATCAGCTCGTCGGCCCGCCGGGCGGCGGTGACCCCGATGGTGAAGCCCGCGAGCGGCCCGGCGGCCGGGGCCGGGGCCGGCCCGGTGGGGGTGTCGTACATGGTGACCTGCCTCGCGCAGTGGTCGGTTCCGGCGTCCGGGCCGGATCGGGTCCGGCAGCTCGCCGGACCGCGTCCGGCTTCCTCGCCGGACCGGGTCCGGCAGCGCCTTCGCGTGAACCGAGCCTGCCCTGGGGGCGTATCAGGCTCGGTTCACGCGTATTTCGGTGCCGTTAACCGGTGTCCCGGCTCCGTTACACCGAGGTGAGCTGCGGCTTCGCCTCCACCCCGGCCGTGGGGATGATCGTCCGGGCGGGCCGGCGAAGGTATACCGCCCAGGTGACGGCGCAGCACACCGCGTAGAAGCCGAGGAAGGTCGCGAAGGCGGCCGTGCCCGAGCCGGAGCTGAGGAAGGCCTCCCGGAAGACCAGGTTGATGCCGAGGCCGCCGAGCGCGCCGACCGCGCCGATGAGCCCCATGGAGGCGCCGGACAGCCGGCGTCCGTACGCGGCCGCCTCCTCGCCGCTCATGCCGCGGGCCAGGGCCTTCGCCTGGAAGATGCCCGGGATCATCTTGTAGGTGGAGCCGTTGCCGAGGCCGCTGAGGACGAACAGGGCCACGAAGCCGATCAGGAACACCGGCAGGGACTTCTGTACGGAGGCCAGGATGACCACCCCGGTCGCCGCCGCCATCGCCACGAAGGTGGCCAGCGTGATCCGGGCCCCGCCGAAGCGGTCCGCGAGGGCCCCGCCGACGGGCCGGATCAGCGAGCCGAGGAGCGGGCCGATGAAGGTGAGCGAGGCCGCCTGGAGCGGGGTGCGGCCGAACTGCGTCTGCAGGACCAGCCCGAAGGCGAAGCTGTAGCCGATGAAGGACCCGAAGGTGCCGATGTAGAGGAACGCCATGATCCAGGTGTGGGCGTCACGGACCGATTCCCGTACGGCGCCGGTGTCGTTGCGCACCGGTGCCAGGTTGTCCATGCGCAGCGCGGCGAGCACCGCCGCGAGGACGATCAGCGGGACGTAGGCGCCGAGCAGCAGCCGCGGGTGCCCGGCTCCGGCCGTGCCGATGACCAGCAGGGCGACGAGCTGGACGACGGGGACGCCGATGTTCCCGCCGCCCGCGTTGAGGCCGAGCGCCCAGCCCTTCTTGCGGAGCGGGAAGAAGGCGTTGATGTTCGTCATGGACGAGGCGAAGTTCCCGCCGCCGACGCCGGTCAGCGCGGCCACCAGCAGGAACGTGTTGTACGAGGTCCCGGGCTCCATCACGAACCAGGCGGCCGTCGTCGGCGCGAGGAGCAGCAGGGCGCTGACGATCGTCCAGTTCCGGCCGCCGAAGCGGGCCACGGCGAAGGTGTAGGGGACGCGGACGAGGGCGCCCACGCAGGTCGCGGTGGCGATGAGGAAGAACTTCCCGGCGGGGTCGATCCCGTACTTCGGGCCCATGAAGAGCACCATCACCGACCACAGGGACCAGATCGAGAACCCGATGTGCTCGGAGAGGACGGAGTAGATCAGGTTGCGGCGGGCCGTCTTCTCGCCCGTCTCCCTCCAGAAGGTCTCGTCCTCGGGTTCCCACCGCTCGATCCAGCGGCCTCCCTTGCGCGGTGCGGTCGTACTGGTCATCACACGCCTCCACAGCTGCGATCACGTCGCGTCTCGTCCGTGGTGACGACCGTAGGAACGGCTCGTTTCGGCCCCGGTCCCCGCCGGATGACCGGCGGGAAACCTTGCACTCACCCGCCGCCGGGGGCGGGTGTGAGCGCGGGCAGCCAGCTGTCCGCGGGCACTTCCAGCCAACCGTGTTCGGCGGCGAGCCCGGCGGCGGCGGAGCGCAGCGCGTCGAGCCCGGGGTGGCGCAGGTCCTTGCGCCACACCATGGCGAGCGGTGACAGCGGCACCGGGCCGGTCAGCGGGAGCTTCACGCAGCCGGGCATGTCGGTGAAGTCCACCGTGGCCAGGACCGGGTTGCCGGTCTTCGCCATGACCCGGCTGAACTCGTCCTTGCCGACGGCCACCGGCGCGGGCGGCGCCGGCTCGATCCCCCGCCCGGCGAACAGCTCGCGCGCGAGCCCGGTCCACTCCACGGTGCGCGGATTGCCGGCCCCCGCGTACACGGTCTCCCCGGCGAGCGCGTCCAGCGGTACGGAGTCCAGCGCGGCCAGGGGGTGCCCGTCGGGCAGCACCACCGCGAGCGGCTCGTACCGTACGGGCGACTGCGCGAGGCGGGCCCGCAGCGCCGGGTCGAGGCCGTCGGCGTACCCGAAGGAGACGTCGAGGCGGCCGGCGGCGATCTCGGCTGCGGCGTGGGTGAGCCCGGATTCGAAGCGGGCCATCAGCTCGCAGTCGGGGGCGAGCTCCCGGGCCCGGTCCAGGACGGTGCGCGCGGTGCCGGGGCCGTCGGTGTTGAGGTCGACGAGCAGCGGCCGGGCGGCGGGGTCCCCGGCGAAGGCGGCGGCCAGTTCCTCGTGGGCGCGCAGGACGCTCCGGGCCAGGGGCAGCAGCCGCTCCCCGTCGGAGGTCAGCTCGACGGCGCGGGTGGTGCGGGTGAACAGGGTTGCCCCCAGGGCCCGTTCGAGGCGGCGCACGTCCCGGCTCAGGGCCTGCTGGGCGACGTAGAGGCGGGCGGCCGCGCGGGTGAAGTGCAGTTCCTCGGCGACGGCGAGGAAGGAGCGCAGCAGGCGGGGGTCCGCGTCTCGGGGCATCACTCCCGGAGACTAACGGAGACTGACAACACGGGGCGGTGAATCCGCCGCGAACAGGTGTTGGACCGGCACGGCCCCCGGGCCGGAGCCTTGATCCATGCCCACCACCCCGCTGATGACCGTCACCGGCACCACCCTGGTCCTCGCCTCCGCCCCGGCGCGGGCGGGCCACCGCCCGGCCCGCGCCCCGGGCCCGTACCGGCGGCTGTTCGACATCCCCGGCACCCGCGGGTTCACCACCGGCAACCTCATCGCCCGGCTCCCCATGGGCATGTTCGGCATCAGCGCCGTCATGATGATCGCGGGCCAGCGCGGTTCGTACGCCCTCGCCGGCGCGGTCGTCGCGGCGGGCCTGGCGGCCACCGCGGTCGTGGCCCCCTGGACGGCCCGGCTGGTCGACCGGCACGGGCAGGCCCGCGTCGCCGTACCCGCCACCCTGATCGCGGTCCTCGGCTCGCTCTCGCTCGTCGCGTGCGTCCGCGCCGGGGCGCCCGCCTGGACCCTCTTCGCCTCCTACGCCGCCACCGCGACCACCCCCAACATCGGCGGCATGTCCCGCGCCCGCTGGACCCACCTGCTGGGGGCCGACCGGGAGGCCCGCCACACCGCGATGTCCTTCGAACAGGCCGCCGACGAGCTGGCGTACATGCTCGGGCCGGTGGTCGCCGCGTTCCTGTGCACCACCGTCTTCCCGGAGGCGGGCACGCTCGCCGGCACCGCGCTGCTCCTGACCGGGATGCTGGTGTTCACGGCGCACCGCGCCACGGAGCCCCCGGCGGCGGCCGCTGTGCGCGGCAAGTCCCCGCTGCGGGCCCTGGGGCGCCTGCTCCCCCTCTTCTTCGTCCTGGGCACGATGTTCGGCTCGCTGGAGATCACCTCCGTGGCCCACCTCGGCGGGCACGGCCTCGGCGCGCTCTCGGGCCCGGTCATCGCCCTCCAGGCGGCGGGCTCCTGCGTGGCCGGGCTGCTCTACGGAACCCTGCGCCCGCGCGGGCTCCCGGTCTGCCTGGCCGTCCTGGCCGGGGCGATGGCGCTGCCCTGGGCAGCGGCGGCCGCCGGCTCGCTCCCCGGCCTCGCCGCGGCCCTGCTCCTGGCCGGCATGGCGACGGCCCCGGTCATGGTCACCGCCATGTCCCGGATCCACGCCGTGACCCCGCCGGGCCGCCTCAACGAGGGCATGACCCTGGCCGTCACCGCGATCTTCGCGGGCATCTCGGCCGGCTCGGCGACGGCAGGCTCCGCGATCGACCACCTGGGCACGACCACCCCGTACGCCCTCCCGGCGGCAGCGGCCCTCCTGGCCCTCCTCGTCGGCACCGGTATCACGCGAGCCTCCCGGGGCACCTGAGGCGACCAGGCCTCACTGCCAGAAGATCTCTTCCACGACGATCCGCGGATCTTGGACCCGGGGAACGCACTTCCTCGGGGAGGGCATCGCGATAGCCGGACGCCGCCTCACCCAGCCCGCCTGCCAGGGCGGGCCCATGAAGTCGTCCGTCACTGACCGGGCTCCACCTGGCGTGCGTGGCGGCGGATGTGCCCGGCCTCTTCGAGGAGCGCCTTGGCGCGGCCGATGTCGGTAGCCTCGGCGGCCTCGTCCCGTCGGCGGCACTCCTTTTGCAGCGTATCGCCATCCCCTGGCCCGGCGAGGGGCTTCGGGCATGACAAAGGCCCCGCAGCCTGGGGCCGCGGGGCCTTTGCCCAACATGGGGTGGTGGAGATGGCGGGAATCGAACCCGCGTCCAACGGTGCAGAAGTAGGGCTTCTCCGAGCGCATTCCGCTGCGCTTTTCTCGGCCCCGGAGATCACACGGACAAGTCTCCGACGGGCTCAGTCACTGTTTGGTTTCCCCCTAGCCCCCGTGACCGGGGCTAGAGGTTTAGATCCCTAATTGACGCCAGGATCCGGACCGGGACCACTTCCGGGCTGACGCTCCTCACAGAGGCTTCAGCTCACTGTTATTAGGCAGCGAGGGTGAAGCGGGAGTTATCGCTCTTGGAGTTGGCGATTATTTTTTGCGACATATGGTTAACGAGATCATTGCCGCTTTCTCGGCTCGCTTCCCCTACAACGACATCCGCTGTCGAAACCGATCATCCCCATGTTTCACGCTGTTCAGTTATGAGATCCAGCAGGCGCTCTCCATGCGTCCCGCTCGACCGGCACCACCCGCAAGCGTGTGGTGCTGACGCCATGGTACGCGAAGTGGACCACGGCGTGCCAGGAGATTAAAGCTGGGCGCGCTCCTTGCGCTTCACCGCCGAGATGACCCGGTTCGTCTCGCGCGTGTCCTGCTTCTCCCGCAGGGCCTGGCGCTTGTCGTACTCCTTCTTGCCCTTCGCCAGCGCGATCTCGATCTTCGCCCGGCCGTCCTTGAAGTACAGGGCGAGCGGCACGATCGTGTTGCCCGTCTCCCCCGTCTTCGACTCGAGCTTGTCGATCTCCTCGCGGTGCAGGAGGAGCTTGCGCTTGCGCCGCGCGCTGTGGTTGGTCCAGGTGCCCTGGCTGTACTCCGGCACGTGCACGTTGTAGAGCCAGGCCTCGCCGCTCTCCACCGACACGAAGCCGTCCACCAGCGAGGCACGGCCCTGGCGCAGGGACTTGACCTCGGTACCGGTGAGCACGAGACCGCACTCGTAGGTGTCGATGATCGTGTAGTCGTGCCGCGCCTTCTTGTTCTGGGCGATCAGTTTGCGCCCTGTTTCCTTAGCCATAGTGCGGTCATTTTCGCACTACGGACCCACCCCGAGGCCACCCAATACCGTGCGGGCCCGTTCCTCGACCCGGTCCGCGGCCGAAAGGTCCGGGGTGATGCCCCCGCCGTCGAGGCTGCGGCCCGCCGGAGTGCGGTACGTGCCCACCGTCAGCTCCGCCACCGAGCCGTCCGGGAGCTCCGTCGGCATCTGCACCGAACCCTTGCCGAAGGTGCGGGTGCCGACCGCCACCGCGCGGCCCCGGTCCTGGAGGGCTCCGGTCACCAGCTCGGCCGCGCTCATCGTGCCGCCGTCGATCAGCGCCACCAGCGGCCGGGCGGTGTCCCCGCCCGGGGACGCGTAGAGGGCGTGCTGGGCGCCGCGCACGTCGTACGTCGCCACGAGCCCGCCGTCCAGGAAGGCGGAGGCGGCCGTGACCGCCTCGGTGACCAGACCGCCCGTGTTCCCGCGCAGGTCGAGCATGACCCCGCCGCCGGGCGGGGCCGCGCGGACGGCGGACCGTACGCGCTCGCCGGAACCCCGGGTGAAGGACGCGACCTTGATGACGGTGATGCCGCCCGGCAGCTCGCGCACGGTCACGGGCTCCGCGCGCAGCTCCTCGCGCCGCACGGTCACGGTGAGGTCGACGCCGTCGCGGCTCAGGTGCAGCACCACGGGGGTGCCGACGGCGCCGCGCAGCAGGGCCACCACCTCGGCGACCCGCAGCCCGCTCGCGCCCTGCCCGTCGATGCTCAGCAGCCGGTCCCCGGCGCGCAGTCCGGCCCGGTCGGCGGGGCCGCCGGACTGGACCCGGTCGATCTCGACGCGGCCGTCGCGGAGCCTGCCGGCCCACAGGCCGACGCCGGTCCAGTGGCCGTCGAGCTCGTCGGCGAAGGCCTCGTACTCGCTCTGGTCGTAGACCGTCCCCCAGCGGTCCCCGCTGCGGCTGACGACCTCCTCGGCGGCCTTCTTGCCCGACTTGCCCTCGGCGAGGGCCTCGGCGGCCGCGCGGGTCACGGCGTCCCGGTCGGCGGTGCCGGCCCCGCCGTGCGCCGAGGCGCGCGGTGCGGGCACGGAGGGCCCCGTACCGGCCGTGAGGAGGGAGGAGTCCGCCTCGCCGCGGTCCGGGTCCCAGCTGCCGGTGCAGGCTCCGGCGCCGACGGCCGCGAGGAAGGCCAACGTCAAAGCGGCCCCGCGGTGCAGACCGCGGGGCCGGAGACAGAAAGCGGGGATACGCGGCATGCGCAGCATGGCGCCGAGTCTAGGACAGGCCCCGCGGCGGTACGGCTGGTCGGCCGGACCGCCCACGGGGCTCTTGTCACACCTTCAGGTACTTGCGCAACGCGATGAAGGCGGCCAGCGAGGGCATGAGCACCCCGATGACGAGCACCAGCGGCAGCTTGGTCAGGACCGAGTCCCAGCCGATGAAGTTGATCAGCTCCATCTTGTCGCGCAGCGCGGCGCCGTGGTCGATCACGAAGTACTGGCCGGCGCCGAGCATCCCGCAGGCGAAGACGGCGCCGATGAGGCCGGCGAAGGCGGCCTCCATGATGAACGGCACCTGGATGTAGAAGCTGGACGCGCCCACGAGCCGCATGATCCCGGTCTCCCGCCGCCGGCTGAAGGCGGAGACGCGCACGGTGTTGACGATCAGCAGCAGCGCCACGACCAGCATGATCAGCATGATGCCGAGGGCGGCCCAGTTGAGGTAGCCGAGGAGTCTGAAGAGGTTGTCCAGCACGGTGCGCTGGTCCTCCACCGACTGGACGCCGTCGCGGCCGGAGAAGGAGGTGGTGATCACCTTGTACTTCTCGGGCTGCTTGAGCTTCACCCGGAAGGACTCGGGCATCTGGTCCGGGGTGATGGACGCGGCCAGGGCGGTGTGCCCGAACTGCTCCTTGTAGTGCTTGAAGGCCTCGTCGGAGGACTCGTAGGTGACGTTCTCGACGAGGTCCATGCCCTTGAGCTCGGTCTCCAGGGCCTGCTTCTGCTCCGGCGTCACCGCACCCTTGGAGCAGGAGGCGCCGTTGGTGGCCTCGGCGTCGTTCTTGTTGCAGAGGTAGATCGAGACATTGACCTTGTCGTACCAGTAGCCCTTCATCTTGCTCACCTGGTCGCGCATGAGCAGGGAGCCGCCGAACAGGGCCAGCGACAGGGATACGGAGATGATGACCGCGAAGGTCATGGTCAGATTGCGGCGGAGACCGACCCCGATCTCCGACATGACGAACTGGGCGCGCATCGCGTCTCAGGAGCCTTTCAGTGCTGGTAGCCGTAGACGCCGCGCGACTGGTCGCGGACGAGACGGCCCTGCTCGAGTTCGATGACGCGCTTGCGCATCTGGTCGACGATCTGCTGGTCGTGGGTCGCCATGATCACGGTGGTGCCGGTCCGGTTGATCCGGTCCAGCAGCTTCATGATCCCGACGGAGGTCTGGGGGTCCAGGTTGCCGGTGGGCTCGTCCGCGATCAGCAGCGCCGGCCGGTTGACGAAGGCGCGGGCGATGGCCACGCGCTGCTGCTCACCACCGGAGAGCTCGCCGGGCATCCGGTCCTCCTTGCCGCCGAGGCCGACGAGTTCGAGGACCTGCGGGACGGCCTTCTTGATCTCGCCGCGCGGCTTGCCGATGACCTCCTGGGCGAAGGCCACGTTGTCGGCCACCGACTTGTTGGGCAGGAGACGGAAGTCCTGGAAGACGGTCCCCAGCTGGCGCCGCATGTGCGGAACCTTCCAGTTGGAGAGTCTGGCGAGGTCCTTGCCCAGGACGTGCACCTGGCCGTGGCTCGCCCGCTCCTCGCGCAGGATGAGCCGCATGAAGGTGGACTTGCCGGAGCCGGAGGAGCCGACCAGGAAGACGAACTCGCCCTTCGCGATGTCCAGGGAGACATCTCTGAGTGCGGGACGGCTCTGCTTCGGGTAGGACTTGGAGACGTTGTCGAATCGGATCACGGGTGCACCACGGTCGCCGGGAGTAGGTGTGCGTGACCATACGCGAACAGGCGCGAGGTGTGGACCCGAGGTCCGGAGTTGCCCGATATATCCCCTGGTCCTGGACGTGAGCGACCGCGATTGCCCGGACGGGCCGCGCCGAATGTCGCCGGAGCTGGCACAGTGGTAGGGGAACGGAGCCGTTCTCACCGACGTTGTAACCGAGGGGACGAAAGGAGGAGCGCATGACATATGACCGGCTCGTGTGCGCGAACTGCGCCGCACCCGTCAGTCAGGGCCGCTGCCCGGTGTGCCGGGCGAACCGGGAGCGCCTCCAGCAGGAGGGGCCCCTCGAAGGCGGTCTGAACCCGGTGGCGCTCATAGCGCTGCTGGTGATCCTGCTGGCCGCGCTGGCACTGGTGGCGCAGCAGACGGCGTAGCTCCTCAGCCGCCACGTCCCGATCACACGCACGACGGACGGTACGACTACGCCCCGATGCTCGCGGGCGCCCGCGCCGTCACCACCGGCGCCGACCTGGCCGTCTGTCACCTGGAGACCATCGTCGGCGAGGGCAACGGGCCGTTCACCGGCTACCCCCTGTTCAAAACGCCCCCGCACATCGCCCGCGCCATCCGCAGCAC
>NZ_JBSGXB010000132.1:16706-19334 GCF_053609185.1 Streptomyces sp. NPDC054956
GACACCTCATGGTGTCCGGGCCCTTCCCATTGCTTCGGCGCCGCCTTACGCGGTCTGCTCCTGCTGCTTGCGCCAGCGGATGCCGGCCTCGAGGAAGCCGTCGATCTCGCCGTCGAGGACCGCCTGCGGGTTGCCGACCTCGAACTCCGTCCGCAGGTCCTTGACCATCTGGTACGGGTGCAGGACGTAGGAGCGCATCTGGTTGCCCCAGGAGCTTCCGCCGTCCTTGAGGGCGTCCATCTTGTCCTTCTCCTCCTGGCGGCGCCGCTCGAGCAGCTTGGCCTGGAGGACGTTCATCGCGCTGGCCTTGTTCTGGATCTGCGAGCGCTCGTTCTGGCAGGAGACCACGATGCCGGTCGGCAGGTGCGTGATGCGCACCGCGGAGTCGGTCGTGTTGACGCCCTGGCCGCCGGGGCCCGAGGCGCGGTACACGTCGACGCGCAGCTCGGCCTCGTCGATCTCCACGTGGTCGCTGGTCTCGACGACCGGCAGCACCTCGACGCCCGCGAAGGACGTCTGGCGGCGGCCCTGGTTGTCGAAGGGCGAGATCCGGACGAGGCGATGGGTGCCCTGCTCGACGGAGAGGGTGCCGTAGGCGTACGGAGCCTTGACCACGAAGGTGGTCGACTTGATGCCGGCCTCTTCCGCGTACGAGGTCTCGTAGATCTCGGTCGGGTAGCCGTGGCGCTCGGCCCAGCGCAGGTACATGCGCTGCAGGCGCTCGGCGAAGTCGGAGGCGTCCACGCCGCCGGCCTCGGCACGGATGTTGACCAGCGCCTCGCGCTCGGCGTACTCGCCGGAGAGCAGGGTGCGGACCTCCATCTCGTCCAGCGCCTTGCGGACGGAGACCAGCTCGCTCTCGGCCTCGGCGAGGGTGTCCGCGTCCTCCATCTCCTGGGCGAGCTCGAACAGGACCGCGAGGTCGTCGATGCGCCCGCGCAGGGTCTCGGTCTTGCGGACCTCTGCCTGGAGGTGCGAAAGCTTGCTCGTGATCTTCTGGGCGGCCTCCGGGTCGTCCCACAGGGACGGCGCGGCGGCCTGCTCCTCGAGCACGGCGATATCTGCCCTCAGCTTGTCGAGGTCCAGGACGGCCTCGATCGACCCCATGGTCGAGGAGAGGGACTTCAGCTCTTCGGAAACATCGACGACTGCCACGGGTCCAGCGTAGCCGGTCCCCGGGGGCCGATCTCCGGCCAGGCCGAATCACCCGTACTGGTGGCGGGGCGTACGGGCGTACGCTCACCGTATGACCGTCCTCCTCGTCAAGCGCCGCCATGTGGACCACATGCGTGTCACGACGACGAGCTGTCTGCCGCCGGACCTGCACCGAGCCTGATCCACCCCGATCCGACTTGGTCCTGTACGCGGCCCTCGCGGTCCCGGCGACAACCCTGCCGGCGGCCCCTCCCAGGCCGCGGCCCCCGCCATCCCTGGGGACAGGACCCCGTGACATCCGAAACGGAGCCGTCATGCCGTCCGCGCACTCCTCCCAGCAGCCCTCCCTCCCGGTCCTGGACCTCTCCCAGGCCGATGACCCCGCGCTGCGCGACTCCTTCCGCAAGCAACTGCACGCGGCCGCCCGGGACAGCGGCTTCCTGCACCTGACCGGGCACGGGGTCAGTGCCGCCGAAACCGCCCGCATCCTCGAGCTGACCCGGGCGTTCTTCGCGCTCCCGGAGGCCGACCGGCTGGCCGTGAGCAACCTGAACTCCCCGCACTTCCGCGGCTACACCCGCATAGGCCACGAGCTGACCGGCGGCGCCTCCGACTGGCGCGACCAGCTCGACGTGGGCGCGGAGCGGCCCGCGCCCGTGGTGGGCCCGGACGACCCGGCGTACCTGTGGCTGGAGGGCCCGAACCAGTGGCCGGCCGCGCTGCCCGAGCTGCGGGACGCGGTGCTGGGATGGCAGTCGCGGCTGGCGGCGGTCGCCCACCGGCTCCTCCAGGAGCTGCTGGCCTCGATCGGCGCCCCCTCGGACTTCTTCGACGAGGCCTTCGCGGACCGCCCCCACCTGCACACGAAGCTGATCCGGTACCCCGGGTCCGCCCCGAGCGGCGCCGACCAGGGTGTCGGGGCCCACAAGGACTACGGCTTCCTCACCCTCCTCCTGCAGGACTCCGTGGGCGGGCTCCAGGTGGTCCGGGACGGCGGCTTCCTGGACGTCCCGCCGCTGCCGGGGGCGTTCGTGGTCAACCTGGGCGAGCTGCTGGAGATCGCGACGGAGGGCTACCTGACGGCCACCGACCACCGGGTGGTCAGCCCGCGCGGGGCCGTGGAGCGGTTCTCGGTGCCGTTCTTCTACAACCCGCGGCTGGACGCGGTGGTGGAGACGGTCCCGGGCGACTACCTGCGCTCGGCGCCCGGAATCGCCCACGACGCGTCGAACCCGCTGCACGCGGAGTACGGCCGCAACGAACTGAAGGGCTGGGTCCGCGCGCACCCCGCGGTGGCGCGGCGCTGGCACCCGGACCTGGTCGACGCGTAGCCCCCACGGGCCGGGCCGTCGCGCGGAGCGCAGCCCCCACGGGTCCGGCCGCTGCGCGGGGCCTTCCCCCACCCCGCCCCTTCCCGAAACCGGGGCTCCGCCCCGGGCCCCGTACGTGCGCTCCGCGCCCGTGCCCTCAAAC
>NZ_JBSGXB010000133.1:0-19312 GCF_053609185.1 Streptomyces sp. NPDC054956
TCGCCACACAGGCGCGCGCGGCGTCCGACGACCACGGGCTCGTCGCGATCGGCCGCCCCCACCCGGGCGCGGGCGGCGTCGTCACCTCCTACGAGGAGGCCCGCGGCAGGATCGCTCGGGCCCGGTCGCCCGCTTCGCCTTCGGGGAAGCGGACGGTGAAGGCGGCCGCCAGGTCGGTCATGATGTTGCCGCCCGCATTTTCGACCTTGTGTCCGTCGACGGCGACGGAGAACTCGGTGGGTTCGGCGTGCCGGGACGTCGCGACGTCCACGTCGGCCGCGGAGCAGCCGCCGATCGCGGCGAGGAGGAGCTCGACGGGGGTGAAGCCGCCGTCGGATCCGGTGCCGAAGGTGATCGTGTCGCCGCGGGAGTTGGTGGCGGTGAACATGCCCGGACCGGTCCGTTCTACGGTGACGGAGCGCAGGGAATCAGCAGTCATGCCATGACGGTAACCCCGCCACCAGGCACGCGCCGCGCCACACGGCGGAGCCGCAGCGCGTACGGCCCTGCGGGACCAGGAGGGCTCCGGGTCCGGCGGCCTTCGCCCGGATCGCGTATTCCGTGCGGAGTGATCCGCCATGCACGGCCGGGGTGCTTCGTTCGGCGGCGAATCCACGCTGCCGGGGGAGCGAGATCCCGTCTGCGGGAGCCAGGCCGGCGTCAGGTGGTGACAGGCACCGGCCACGAGCCGACCGTCATGTGCCCGGCGGGCCGGATGTCGTACCTCAGTTCTAAAGTCCTGCGTATGTCCCGCCACACACCTGATCGCCCCGTCAACATGGAGAGCCTCTTCCCTGAGCTGCTCCCCTTCCGCCGCGAGTCCGTCCGCCTGCACCCACGTCCCGGGTCACCTACGTGCGAGGACAGCTCCGTCGGAGGTCCCCTGCTGTGGCCTGCCGCCGAGCCGTGGCCGGTGTGCCGGGAAGAGCACTACGACTACAGGATGATCACCACCAGCCGGCCGGAGCCTGCTGTATCCATGGTTCCCATCGTGCAGGTCCGTCGTGCCGACGCGCCCGGCGTACCTTTCCCCGAGGGCACAGACCTGCTGCAGGTGCTGTGGTGCCCCTACGGCCACGGCGAGTTCTGCTATCCCCTGCCGCACGTCCACTGGCGGGACTCCAGTGCGGTCGGCGACGTACTGCCAACCCCGGAGCCGGCGGCCGGGCTTCCCGAGAAGTGGTATCCGGGACGCTGTGTGGTTCACCCCGAGCAGGTGACCGAGTACCCGAGTTGGGACCTTCCTGACGAGCTCCACGGCGCGCTCAGAGGCCGCTTCGACGCACTGCTCGATGAAGCCGGCCTGCGGTATTCCTACCATCTCGCGGAGGCGCCAGGGATCAAGCTGGGAGGCTACCCGGGCTGGACGCAAGAACCGGTATGGCCCGACTGCGGAGGGTGCGGCAGCAGGATGGAGCATCTTCTGACCGTGTCCAGCTGGGAATTCGACGGCGAGTCCTGGCGCACGTGGCTCCCCGATGAGGACCGGGCCGACGAGAGCGCATCGGGCGGTCGGCGATGGAAAGGCGACGCCCACAACCCCGCCGAGCTGTGCCTCGGCGACGCCGGAGGCGTCTACATCTTCGAGTGCCGTACCTGCCCCGAGCGCCCCGTCGGACACTGGTTCGACTGCTCGTGACCGCGGGGCGACTCCTGCCCGCTGCACGGCACGAACACACTACGAGCGGAAGTGACCGGCCTCCCAAGGGAGTACCGGAAGGGGGGGATGGGGCGCGGTCGACGCGGCCGTGGCCGGTTTCCTGTGCCTGACGGTCCGGGCAGTGTCTGACCGGGGATGGGCAGGACATCGCCGGCGGCAGGGTCGCGGCTGGGATCGTCGATCTTCGTGGTCAGGTGCCAGAGAGGGCGGATTTCAGCTCGGAGACGTCGAACCCGGCGAGGCTGTAGTCGGCGAGCGTCTCGAGCCGCTCCTCCTTGAGCCGCTGCTTCTCGGCGGTCTTCCTGAACGTGTCCACGATCCGCTGCGAGGCGTCATGGAGACCCAGTTTCCGGGCCATCAAATAGGCCTTGATGATTCGGCTCTGCGTGTTCCGCGAATAGACGGTCAGGTTCATTTCGCCGAATGTGATTCTGTCCTCGCTGATCGACATGAGGTCGACAAGCTCGGACGGGCTGACCGTCAGGAGGCGCAGCGCTTTCCTCACGTCCTGCGAGATCTCATCCGGAAGGGTGTGGTCGCGGTCGTTGATTCTGTACTCGGAGTGTTCCGGGCGTCCCTTGTCATCCACGTGAAGGGAGGTTCTCAGCAGAACCCAGAAGCCGAACTGTGCGAATCGATCAATGGCCTTGTCCGGAAAATCTACCGACACATCGAGGGTGATCGTGACTGCGGGGAATTCGACCGGACCTCTTCCCGGCTCCAGCACCGACCCGGTGGTCCGCTTCACGATCAGCACGGAGGTGATGGGTCCGTCCAAGGAGCAGGTAGCGCCACGGACGGTGAATCGATCTCCCAGGACGTCACGAGCCAAGGTGCGGGCGACGGACGGCGCGGTCCACTTCGGCATGCTCTCGTCCTCGTTCGTCCTCGCGCGTCATCGACGGGGAGCCCGTCCCGACCTCGGCGTGAGGTCGGGAAGAGATTATTTCAGCAGGCGGGCGTCGATCGGAGCGCCTCCCCTCCCCCGACTCGGCGGAGGTGGCGCCGCCGTCCGGCGAGCCGTGGAGCGGACTGGGCACACGTCGAGCCGCAGGAACCGACGGGTGGGCGCGGACGACCTGGCCTGCTCGCCGATGCGCACGCGCCGCAGGACGGGATCTCCTGGTGCTGATGCCGCAACGGGCCGGAATCCGCGATGAGTTCAGCAATCGTGCTCGCTCTCGCGGGGGTGATCCGCAGCTCTCGGTGACTATTTCGCATGCGCTCAGGGCTCGCCGCGTTTACCATGAGCGACGATCAAGAGCCCGGCCCGTCTGTGCTGACTGTGCGCGCTCGTCAGCTGTGGTCGATCTGTCCGGTGAATTGACCGGCGCGGCCTCTTGTGAGGAAAATCCGAAATGAAACCCGCATCTGATGTCAGGCGGTTCCGAGGACTGTGGCTGGCGACGGCCACGTCGAACCTCTCGGACGGGATCAGCCTGGCCGCCGCACCGCTGCTCGCGGTCAGCATCACCCGTGACCCGGCCCTGATCGCCGGTATCACCGTGGTTCAGCGGGCTCCCTGGCTGTTCCTGGCCTTCATATCGGGGGCTCTGGCCGACCGGCTCGACCGCCGCCGCGTCACGCAGGCGGCGAACTGGATCCGCGCGGCGGCTTTCGCGACCCTGCTGGTCGCGGTGGTCTGCGACGCCATGTCGATGCCGCTGCTGTACGTGGTCTTCTTCGCGATCGGCACGGCCGAAACCCTGTACGACAGTTCGACGGCCGCGTGGCTGCCGACGCTCGTCGAGCCGAAGGACCTGGCCCGGGCCAATGGCAGACTGCAGACCACGTACGTCATCTGCAACGAGTTCGTCGGCCCCCCGATCGGTGGATTCCTCTTCGCCGCGGCCGCATGCGCACCCTTCGCCCTGGGCACGGCGGGCTACCTGGCCGCCGTGGGCCTGCTCGCCCTGATCCCCGCGGAAGTCGGCCGCCACCAGCAGCCGGAGTACGAGCCGCTGACGGTGAGGAGCGTCAGGGAGGACATCGCCGTCGGTGCCCGGTGGTACTGGTCCTCGCCCACGCTCCGGGCGATGAGCCTGGTCGCCGCGGTGGGGAACGCGGCCGGCGCGGCGAGCTACGGAATCCTCGTACTGCTCGCGCAGGAGGAACTCGGGGTATCGGAAAGCGGCTACGGAGTCCTGCTCGCCGCGGGTGCCGTAGGCGCGGTCCTGGGCGGTATGGCAGCCGGAAAGGTCGGGGAATGGCTCCGTCCCGGCACCCTGATCCTCGTCACGAACCTGGTCTCGGCGGCGTCCACGGCCGGCATGGGCCTGGCCGTCAACCCGGCCGTCACGGTCGCGTTCATGGCGATCGACGGATTCGCCGTCCTCGTGCAGACCATCCACGTCGTCACGCTGCGACAGCAGATCGTCCCGAACGAACTGATGGGACGGGTCACGTCCGTGTACCGCGCCCTCGCGGTCGGTTCCTTCAGCATCGGCGGGATCGCCGGAGGCCTGCTGGCCAAATCCTTCGGGGTCCCGGCCTCCTTCTACGCGGCCGGAGCGGCGATGGCCGTCACTGCCCTCCTCGTGCTGCCGGTCCTGAACAACGCACGGATCACCCGGGTGAAGGAAGAAGCCGAGGCCTCGCAGGCATCCGAGCGGCAGCACGCGGAAATCTCGCAGTAGAGCTCGCGGGGGACGCGGAGCCCGCTGCCGCAGGCATCGCGGCGGGCCTCGCCGGCCAAGTCAAGCGGACGGCGCCCAGTGCACCGCGCACCGCGCCCAGCGCACCGCGCCCAGTGCAACGCGCATCGCGCACCGTGCCCAGCGGCACCGCGCAGGAATGATCCGCCGATCGGGTTTCGCGTGGAGTGTTCTTGGCGAAGTACTTCCACCATGGGCTTATCGCCGGTCGCCGGTCATCCTGCTGTCGCTGTTTTCCGTGAACCCCGAGGCGGGCGGTCCGTCCCGGTGCTGGGCGCCCGGGTCGATGCCGAGGCGAAGCGCACCGCGCGCGTGCTGGCGGGGTTGGCCACCCATGCCAGACCCGTGGAGCGGACCCTCGCACTGCGGCAGGCCGCCGCGGCTGCCGGCGAGTTGGTGGCCGCGCTGTCGGCCCTGGCTCCGGCCGTGGTCGGCGACGAACTGCCGGCGGAGTCGACCAGTCAGTCCTTCTTCCGGGTCCGCGAGCGGGAGCTGTCGGATCAGCAGTCCGCCCTGCACGGTGTCCTGGTCGTCCACCGCGGACTGGAAGACCTGTGTGAGGCTCCGCTGTCGGGCGCCGACCTGGCGCTGGAGGCGGCCGGGATGCGCCAGGCGGTGCTCGACCTCACCGGCGCGGAGCCGGGCGCCGACCTTGACCCCGTACCGCTGGTGGCCGAGCCGGAGCCCGATCCTGCTGCGGCGGAGTCGATGGAGAGCGTGTGGAGTGCTCGGTGGCTCATCGGGCACCAGGTCCACGTCCTGTTCAACATCTGCGCCGCCGTCGCCGTGGCCGACGCCACCCGCCGTCTACGGCAAGGGGACTGGGATGCCGCGCTGCCGCGGCTGGCAGACGCGACGACGTACGTACGGGGCTTCCCGGCGGCCATGACCCACGCGAGTACGGTCCCGGCCGACTACTACATGGCGTCGATCCGCCACACCATGGCGCCCCCGTCGGTGGACGTCCCGTTGAGCGGGCGCCAGCATCGCGGATACAAGCTGTTCCGGGCGGCGATGAAGGAGCTGCTGTCCGTGGTTCCCGACTCCTACGAGAAGTTGGCGGACCGCGCCCCGGAGCTGGCCGAGGCGCGGGGCGCGCTCCTGGAAGCCGACATCGTCGACGGCGAACGGCACGTCACCCTCGCGTACTCGATGGTGCACCTGCGTCGTTCCATCGCCCAGAAGCCGGAGGGCCCCGACAACGCCGTCGCCGAACTACGGCTCATGCGCCATCGCCGCGCGGCCCAGTACGCCTCCCTGATCCGCTTCGGGGACCACTACATCGCCGACGCCGTGGCCGGCCTGCGCCACTCGTGAGTCCGCGTGTCCGCCGCCCACACCTCCGGCAGGAGAGCCTGATGACCCAGACGACGCCCGGCACCACCCGAAGCCCTGCCGTCGCCGCCGACTGGTCACTCGACCCGGCCGATGCCGGCGCGTGCGAGGAACTGGCCCGTACCCTGTGCGCCGGCGAGCACGACCAGGTCGACGACCCCGAGTGGGTGGCCCGGGCCCGGGACGCCTGGGAGGACCTTCCGCACGCGCTGCGCCGTGAGGTGCGCCGATTCCGAAGGCACTCCGGCCCGCCCGGCACCCTGGTGATCGGTGGCCTGCCCGTCGATCGGAAGGCCCTGCCCGCTACTCCGTCCGTCCCCGGTTCGGTCCAGCGCAGGGCCACCGTCCCGGCAGCAGTGCTCACCATGGTGGCGTGCGGGCTCGGCGAGCCGCTCGCCTACCGGGCCGAGAAATCCGGCGCCCTCGTACAGGACGTCGTACCCGTGCCCGGGCAGGAGACCTTCCACGGCAACGCCGGATCGGTCCCGCTGTCCTTCCACACCGAGAACGGCTTCCACCCCCACCCGCCGGACTACGTGATCTTCCTGTGCCTGCGCTCCGACCACGACAAGATCGCCGGCATGCGCGTAGCCGGCATCCGCCAAGCGCTGCCGCTCCTCACTCCGGCCAGTCGCGAGGCCCTGTTCGCACCGGAGTTCATCACCACACCACCGCCTTCCTTCGGCCGCGACGCTGCCGCGAGTGCGCACGGCGTCGAGCCCCGCGGGGTGCTGTCGGGAGCGGTCGAGGACCCCGACATACGCATGGCCCAACTCGTCACCACCCCGCTCACCCCCCGGGCCGCCGCGGCGCTGACCGAGTTCGGCCGCGCCTGCGAGGCGACCGCCCGCACCCTGCGCCTGAATCCGGGCGACCTGGTCGTCATCGACAACCGCGTCACCGTCCACGGCCGCACCGCATTCCACCCCCGCTACGACGGCGCGGACCGCTGGCTGCAACGCACCTACGTCACCACCGACCTGCGCCGCTCCCGCGACCACCGCCCCCACGACGGCCACGTACTCGCCCACTGACCGGTGTCCGGTGCGTCACCGACGCCCCACTCCGGCGCTGCCGGTACCGGCGTTCGACGCGACCATGGGCTACGGCTACGGCTACGGCTACGGCTACGGCTACGGCTGCGGCCCTGGACCTGGACCTGGCCGGCGGACGTCTGACTCCTGGCGTTGACCCTGCTGCGCACCCTGGTCCTCGGCGCCGGCTCTCCAACTGCGACGCGGCGCCATCCCAGTGCGTCCAGTCGGCCGGCCCCGCAGAAAGATCCACAGGGCCATGCTGCCCGCGCGGCATCGGACCGTCACGGCACGGGGTACGCCCGACTCCCGCCCGTCCCGCCCGGCATCCCGGGGAAGGCATGGCCATTTCGGCCCGCGCCTGTTAGCTTCCCGCCCCTGGTCATACATTCACTCGATCAGTGTATGAATGGAGGGAAGATGCGAGGAAAGACGGCCGTGGTGCTCGGCGGCAGCGTGGCGGGGCTGTGCGCGGCGGGAGTGCTTGCGCGGCATTTCGACGAGGTGATCGTCCTGGAGCGGGACCTGCTTCCGCCGGACGCGCAGCATCGGCGGGGGGTGCCGCAGAGCAAGCACCCGCACTTCCTGCTCAACTCCGGCCGCCGCGCGATCGGTGAGATCTTCCCCGGCTTCGAAGAGGCGCTGATCGCCGCGGGCGGGATGCACCTGATGCCGTCGATGGACGCGGCGTACTGCGAGGACGAGGGCTGGGCCCCGCGCAAGTCCGGTTCGATGACGATGGTTTACAGCTCGCGCGTGCTCATCGAGCGGGTCCTGCGCGACAAGGTGCGCGAAGTCCCGGCCATCGAGATCCGCGAGGGTGTGACCGTCACGGGGCTCCGTTCCAGCGGGGGCGGCACCGCGCGCGGGCGCATCGGGGGAGTCGAGTACCGGGCGGGGGACGACACGGGCCACCTCTCCGCCGATCTGGTCGTGGACGCGCTCGGGCGCGGCTCCTCGGTGGCCGACTGGCTCGGTGCGGCCGGATGGCCGGCTCCGCCGGAGAAGACCCTGGACGCCAAGGTCACCTACACCTCGCGGTGGTACGACCTCCCGCCGGTCGAACGCCGTCCGGAGTCGTGGTGGTGGAAGCACCTGGTCATCACTCCGACCCAGGACACCGGCGACCATCCCGAGGAGCACGAGTTCCTCAGCAACTTCTTCCCGATCGAGGGCGATCGCGCCATCGTGTGCATGGGGGCCTGGGGCCTGCGGATGCCGCGCGAGATCGACGCCTTCGAGGCCGCGGTGGACCGCGTACGGGCCACGGCCTTCGGCCGGGCGACGCGCGCCTGCACGCCGACCTCCGAGGTGCACCTCACCCGTTCGACCGGCAACAAGTGGCGCCGCTTCGACCTCCTCGACCGGCCACCGCTCGGGCTGGTCTGCGTCGGCGACTCGATCTGCGCGTTCAACCCGTTCTACGCCCAGGGGATGAGCTCGGCGGCCCGTTCCGCGCTCATCCTCGCCGAGATGCTGCGAAACCATGAGGCTCTCGACTCCGACTTCTTCCGTGAGTTCCTCACCCGGCAGAAGAAGTCACTCGACGTGCCCTGGATGCTCGCCATGGCCCGCGACCAGGCCTACGACTGCGCGACCGGGAGCGAGGTCGTGGCCCCCTGGCGCCGCAGACTGGCCGCCCGCCTCAGCTGGCCGGTCTTCAACGCCATCAACGCCACCAGCCGCGAAGACGCGTACGTGGAGCGGACGTTCGCCCAGGTCTTCAACCTCGACAAGTCGCTGAAGGAGATGACCACCGATCCGCGGTTCTGGTTCGGCATCCTGCGCTACAAGGTGCGGCAGCGGCTCGGACGCACGGTCGTGCCCGGAGGGTTCGACGACCAGCAGGACCCGCCCGGCACCGACTACACCGGCCACGCCCGCACCGGCCGGCAGCCGCTCGCCGCAACCGCCACGTCGACGACCGGCCCGAGGAGCGAGCGATGAGCTACTCCTGCGACTCGGCCGCCGAGCGCCTCGCCGAAGGGCTCGGCTTCTCCTGCCGTGACGCCAGCCCCGTCGTGGAGTTCCGTAACCCCTTCGGTCTCGAGAACGCCACCATGCCGTTCCTCGAGCTTCTCGTCATCGGCGGCGCCGTCTTCGCCCTCGTGCACGCGTGGCGCCGGTGGCGGCGCGACGGCGACCCGGTCAACATCTCGCTGTGGTTCACCTCGGTCGTCTACCTGGCGGTGATCGAGCCGCCGCTGTACTTCCCGGGCTGGTTCGGCCTGGAGGAACGCGTGGGGCTCATCTTCTCCCACAACGTGTTCACCGTGCAGTTCATGTACGACCGGCTGCCGCTCTACATCGTGGCCTTCTATCCGGCGCTGTCGCAGCTCGCGTACGAGGTCGTCCGTGCCCTCGGCGTCTTCGCGCGGCGCGGTCCCCTGGCCGGTTCGCTGACGGTCGCGTTCGCCTGCCAGGCGTTCTACGAGGTCTTCGATCAGCTCGGACCCCAGCTGAAGTGGTGGGCCTGGAACACGGACAACAAGATGATCAACGAGCCGGCGCTCGCCTCCGTCCCCATGGGCAGCATGTTCCTGTTCGCGTCGGTGTCCTTCGGAGCGATGACCTTCCTCGTCGTCCGGCTGGTCGGCGCGAAGGAGGGCCGGTCGAAGGAGGGCCGGGGCACGCTCACCGGCCGGCAGATCACCCTGCGCACCGTCGCCGCCGGCGTCCTGACGCCGTGGGCGATGACGGTCGCGGGTGTGCCCAGCAACGCCTTCCGCGGCGCGGACCAGCTCGGGATCCAGCAGGCCGTCCTCGGCGCCGAGCTCGCCGTGGTCTGGATCGCGGGCCTCTACCTCGTCGTCGAAGCCTGGCGCGCGCGGCGAACCGATCCCGCCCCGGTGGTGTCACCACTGTTCGCGCGGACCTATCCGGCGCTCTACCTCGGCGTCCACATCGCCCTCTGGGCGGTCGCGTTGCCGTCCTACTTCGCCGCCGTGGACGGCATCACCGAGCAGGGAACGCCGATCGGCAGCCTCTGGTACGCGGCGCTGTGCACCGTCGCCGCGGCCGGGCTCATCGTGGCCGTACTCCGCGCGACCACGCCCCGACCGGCCGCAGAGCCTGTGCGATCCTGAGGGCATGGGGCACCACGGGTGGGGAGGCAGGCCTCCCGCATCGGACGCGGAGGCACGGCAGCGCATCATCGACGCGACGGACCGCTGCATCGACAGGCACGGCGTCGCGAAGACGACCCTGTCCGACGTCGCCGCCGAACTCGGCGTCACCCGCCAGACCGTCTACCGTCACTTCGGCAGCATCAGCGACATCATCGGTGAGGTGGCGGCCCAGGGCGCCGAGTCCTTCGTCGAGCGCATGATCGCGCACCTGCAAGGGACCGCCGACCCGGCGGAGGCCGTGATCGAAGGGATGGTCTTCTGCGTGAGGACCATCCCCACCGAGCCGCGTTTGAGCCTCCTGCTGCAACGCGGAGACCCGAGCGCGTTCGGCCGCGGGGCCACCACCAAGGACACCATCGACTACGGCGCCGAGATGCTGCGGCGCTTTCCCGTCGACTGGGCCGCCGCCGGGATCGGTGAGGACGACCTGAACGGCCTGGCCGAGATGATCATGCGACTCCTCACGTCGCTGCTGCAGCACCCGAGGGAAGCCCCGGAGGACGAGGAACGGCTGCGCACCTTCCTGGGCCGCTGGCTGGCCCCGGCGCTGTCCCGGTCGGTCGTATCCGCGCACGCGCATTCCTGAACGCCGGCACACAGGCTTCCCGCCGGCTCACCGCCGTCTGTGGAGCGGATGAGCGGACGGCCGGGTCCGGCGGCCGGAATGCCGTGCTTCCACGGGGTGGATAGTCTGGGAAATGTGATCGAGTCTGGAGCGCTGCGGCGCCGTAGGCGCCCAGGCCCGGGAAGACTTGTACGGCTGTCGCCGGTCATCCTGACCGTCGTCATCGCCGGCCTGGCTTACACCACCCCGCCGGAAATGGCCTTCAGCCGCCTCCTGCCCGCCGCTCCGGCCCTGGCCGCCGCCATGTGGCCGGTCCTCCCCACCATCCTCCTCGGCACGGTCTGTCTTCTTCTGATGATCGGCCTCAGCCTCGTCTTCCCCGATCTGGGAACGTGGTGGACGGTCGGCGGAATCGTCGCGGTCACCGTGGCCGCCGCGTACGGGAGCCACGTCCGGCTCCAGCGCGAGCGCACCCTCTTCCAGGTGAGGCTCGTCGCCGACGCGGCGCAGCAGGTCGTGCTGAGCCCTCCGCCCCGCCGCCTGGGCAACCTGGAGATCGAGTCGCTGTACCTCGCGGCCGCCGCGGAGGCCCGTATCGGCGGGGACTTCTACGAGGTGGTCGACACGCCGTACGGGATCAGGCTGCTCATCGGCGACGTGCGGGGCAAGGGCCTGCCGGCGGTGGGATCGGCCGCGGCGATCGTCAACGCCTTCCGGGAGGCGTCGTACGGCGAGAGCGACATGGTCGACGTCGCACGCAGGCTGGACGCCAGCAGCACCCGGTACAACGCCGCGTTTCCGCCCGAGGGCCCGATGGAGCGGTTCGCCACCGCGCTCCTCGTCCAGATCCCGCACGAGGGCAACCGCGTCGACATCCTCAACTGCGGACACCCTCCGCCGCTGCTCCTCAGCCGCGGGGAACTCCGTGCCCTGGACCCGGCGGCCACCTCGCCGCTGATCAGCCTCGCGGAGTTGATCGGGGGTCAGTACAGCGTCGACACCTTCGACTTCGCCCCCGGTGACCTGCTGCTCCTCTACACCGACGGGATCGCCGAGGCCCGCGCCCGGGACGGCGAGTTCTTCCCGCTGGCCGCGTGGATGCGCGGGCAGCCCCCGACACCGCCCCGCGAACTGCTCACTGCTCTTCACCGCGATCTGCTGCGCTATCGCAGAGGGCGCCTCGAGGACGACGTCGCCGCCCTGGCCCTACGCCTGCGCGAGCCCTGACGGCGGCTGCGGCCATGCGGCCCTCGCGCGCTGCGCCCGGTGTCCCCGCGAGCCGGTCCGCGCTCAGTGTGCGGGCAACGGCTGCTCGGACCAGATGATCTTCCCCGTGGACGTGTACCGGGTGCCCCACCTGCCGCCGATCTGGGCCACCAGGAAGAGCCCGCGACCCCCTTCGTCCGTGGCCGCGGCGTACCGCAGGTGCGGTGAGGTACTGCTGCCGTCGGAGACTTCGCAGGTCAGCAGCCTGCCGTCGTTCAGCAGCCGGACGCGGACCGGTGCGCTGCCGTGCAGGATGGCGTTCGTGACGAGCTCACTGAGGACGAGCTCCGTGGCGAAGGCGAGCTCGGACAGCCCCCATTCCTCGAGCTTCTCCGCGGCGCGGGCCCGTACGCCCCCCACGGCGGTCGGCTCGAACGGCACCTCCCAGTCGGCGATGCGGTCCGCGCCCAGCGCGTGCGTCTGCGCGATGAGGACGGCCACGTCGTCCCTCGGGCGCACCGGCAACAGCTCCTTCATCACCGCCCGGCAGGTCTCCTCGGGCCCGCGGCCGGCGTGGGAGAGCACCGAGCGGAGCAGCTCGAGCCCCACGTCGATGTCGCGGCCCGGGTCCTCGATCAGGCCGTCGGTGTACAGCACCAGCTGCGAGCCCTCGCTCAGGTCCAGCTCCGCCGACTCGAAGGGGAACCCGCCCAGCCCGAGAGGTGCGCCCGGAGGCAGGGCGGGCATCTCCGCCGAGCCGTCGGGACGCACCACGAAGGGTGGTACGTGCCCCGCGCGGGCCATCGTGCACCGCTGGGTCACCGCGTCGTACACGGCGTACAGGCAGGTCGCTCCGATCAGTTCGCCGTCGGTGACGCCGCCCTCCCCGCTCTGGTCGATGTACTGGACGAGGTCGTCGAGGCGGGCCAGCAGCTCGTCCGGAGGAAGGTCCAGGGAGGAGAAGTTGATGACGGCCGTACGCAGCTGGCCCATGGTGGCCGCGGCGCGCAGTCCGTGGCCGACGACGTCACCCACGACCAGGGCGACCCTGCTGCCCGGAAGCGGGATCACGTCGAACCAGTCGCCGCCGACTCCGGAGTGAGCGGGCAGGTAGTAGTGCGCCACCTCCACGGCGCTCTGTTCGGGCAGCTCGCGCGGGAGCAGGCTGTGCTGGAGCGTCACGGCCAGGGCGTGCTCGCGGGTGTAGCGGCGGGCGTTGTCGATGGTGATGCCCGCCCGTGCGACGAGCTCCTCGGCGAGCGAGAGGTCTTCCTCGTTGAAGGGCTCCGGCTTCTGCGAGCGCCAGAAGTTGGCCACGCCGAGCATGACCCCGCGGGCCATCAGGGGAGCGGTGATCAGGGAGTGGATCCCGGAGTCGATGACCTCCTGGGCCCACTGCGGGTGCTGGGCGTACCAGCCGGGCGCGTCGGAAAGGGCGGGCACCACCTCCGCCTGGCCGCTGTCGGGGCCGCGCGCCTGCAGTCCGGAGGGCAGGGAGCCGGTCAGACTGCCCCGGGGATAGAGGGGCGAGTCCTTGCGGATGCCACTGGCCCCGGCCCGGCGCATCGGCGCGTCCGCGGTGGGCTCGTCCCCGTGGAGCACGGGCTCGGCCAGGTCCACGGTCACGAAGTCCGCGAAGCGCGGTACGGCGACGTCGGCGAGCTCCTGGGCCGTGCGCTCCACGTCGAGGGTGGTGCCGATGCCGGTGCCGGCGTCGTACAGCAGCCTCAGCCGCCTGTGGGAGGCGTCGGCCCGGGCGCTGAGCACGCGCATCTCGGTGGAGTCACGGATGGTGACCGCCGCCCCCTCGGGGCCGCCGTCGGCCTGGGTCGGCCTCTGGCTGATCACCAGGAGCCGGTCTCCGGCCTCGTGCACCTCGTCGGTGGCCTCCCGACCGGACAGCAGGAGGCCGGACACCCCCCGGTCGAGGCCGGGCAGGTCCCGGATGAGTGATCCCTCGGCATCGGGGGAGAGCCGCAGGAGCCGCTTCGCCTCGTCGTTCGCGAGCAGGAGCCGGCCCGCGCCGTCGGTGATCAGGACCCCCTCGCGGACGGCGTGCAGCACCGCGTCGTGGTGCTCGTACATCCGCGTCATTTCCAGGGGGCCGAGCCCGTGTGTCTGGCGCCTGAGGCGTCTGCTGATCAGCGCCGCACCCCCGGTGGCCAGGGCGAGCCCGGCCGCGCTGACGCCGAGGAACACGGGGAGCTGCCGGTCGACCACACCGGTGACGTTCTTCACCGTGAGGCCGGCGGACACCAGCGCCACGACCCGGCCGCGGCCGTCGGCGGAGAACACGGGAACCACGGCCTGGATCTCGTTGCCCAGCGGACCGTCGACGCTCTCGGTGTACACGTGGCCGGCCAGCGAGGGCGCGATCGTCCCCACGAACCGCTTGCCGATGCGGTCGGGGAGGGGGTGGGTGTAGCGGATCCCGTGGGTGTCCATCACGACGATGAAGTCCACCCCGGCGGCCTTGCGCGTCGACTCGGCGAGCGGCTGGAGGACCGCGGAGGGATCGGGGGAGCGGAGGGCTTCCTGGAGCCCGAGGGAACGCGCGAAGGTCTCGGCGACCGCCACGGACCGGGTGCGGGCCTCACGGTCGATGTCGTGGCGCGACTGGAGCACCAGCGCCAGCACCGCACCGGCGGAGAGCAGCACCACGATCGCCACCTGGAGGACGAACACCTGCCGGGCGACGCTTCGGGGTCGGTTGCCGTTCAGTGACCGCACCGATGTCCCCGGTACGGGTTACAAGGAGAGGTCACAAACCAGTTGTAGCATCGTTGGCCGCCCGTGGTGGGGCATGAAGGTCATGAATGGCCGAGGTGTGCCCACCCGCGGGCCCCGGTGCCCCCTGCGGGCCGCGCCACTGCTCCGCGATGGCCCGAGCCCGCCGGAAGTGTTCCGCCGCCTCGGTCTCAAGGCCCAGGAGCGTGGCCAGTTCGCCGAGCGTACGGGCGACCGGACGGACCGCCACGGTGAAGCCGGACGACGGCGGCGGGGCATCGCGGTAGGGAAGCAGCGCCGTGTACAGCTCCTCGGCGCCCTCTCGCTCGCCGAGCAGCACCAGGGTCATCGCCCGGAAGGTCCCGAAGATCTTGAAGAGGTAGTCCGTGCGCAGCGGACCGGCCTGGGCCAGGATCTCCCGGGCCTCCTCCGCCTCCCCGGCGGCCGCCAGTGCGGCCGCCAGCAGGTCTCCCGCCGTCGGGCCGAACGCCGCGTACACCTGCCGGACCCAGGGCAGCGCTTCCGCGAGCCGCCCCTGGCTGGCCCGCAAGGTGGCGAGCGCTATCACGAGGATCCCCTCGGCGTGCGGCGAACCCTGGCGGGTCATGAGCGCCGCCGACTGCCGGTAGCGGCGCTCCGCCTCCTCGGCCCTGCCCTCGACGTGGGCCAGGGTCGCCGCCGCGGTCTCCCCGACGGCCAGAGGGCCCTGCATGCGGTAGGCCGTCGCGAAATCCGCGCACTGCCCCAGAAGGCGGTGCGCCCCGGCCACGTCGCCCTGCGCCCCCAGCGCGGTGGCGCGGATGAACATCCCGTACCACTGGTGGGCCGGCAGATCGTGCGTGGCGGCGAGCATCTCCAGTTCCTGCCCGAGCGCGGCCCGCTCCGGCCATTCCAGGTCCGCGTCCAGCTCCTTGACCAGCGACGCGAGCGCCCCGGCCCGCAGCACCGGGTCGCCGAGGTCCTCGGCGATCTCGAGCGCCTCGCGCGCCGCGGCCCGTACGGCCGGCAGTTTCGCGTCGGACAGCTCGGCGACGTACGCCCCCAGCAGGCGGCACCGTACGGCGGGTGCGAGGCCGGGCCGCTCCAGCAGGCCTTCGAGCAGCTCCACCACCGGCCCGTCGATCGTGCCGTAGGGCCGGGTCTGCCACGGAGTCGGCTCGCTCCACGCCGTGAAGGCGTCGATGAGCAGGTCCTCCCGCCCGGCGCCGACCGCCCGGTCGATCGCCGTGCGCCGCGTCTCGCGGGCTGCCATGACCGCCCCCGCCCGCACCTGGGCCCGGACCAGCCGGCCCAGCAGGGCCGCGCGGTCGGTGTCCCGGTCGCCGCCGGCAGCCGCCGGGACCCGGTCGGCGCAGGCCACCGCGTCGGCGAGCACCGAGGCGGCCACGTCGTGGGCGTACCTGCTCTCCGCCAGGGCGGCCGCCTTCAGGCAGTAGTCCACCGCTTTCGCCGCGGTGGCGGCGGAGGCCGCGCGTGCGTAGTGGCGGGCCAGCGCGGAGACGTCGTCCGATCCGAGGCGCTCCAGACTCGCGCCGATCCGCCCGTGCATCCGCGAGGCGCGCAGATGGCTGAGATCGGCCAGCAGGGTGTCCCGTACGAGGGCGTGCGCGAACCGGATCCGCCCGGGATCCGGTTCGATCAGCAGGCCGGCGAGCAGCCCGGCCTCCAGGGCGCCCAGTACGGAGTCCTCGTCGGCGTCCGCCGACTCGACCAGGACCTCGACGGAGGACTCCCGCCCCGCGACGGCGGCCAGGCGCAGTACGGAGACCACCGCGTCGGGGAGGCGCCCGAGCCGGCGGCGCAGTACGTCGCGTACGCCCTCGGGCACCTCGGAGAGCGCCACGAGGGAGCCCTCGCTGCCCAGCAGCCTCGCGCTCTCGCGGACGTAGAAGGGGTTTCCCCCGGTCCGTTCGGTCAGTGCGGCCACCGTGTCCGAGTCCACCTCACGGGGCCCGCCCACCGCCCGGACCACCTCGGCCACGGCCTCCTCGGCCAGCCCGTGCAGGGCGATCCGGGCCGGTGAGCGCCGCGCCAGTCCGGCCAGGGTGTCGCCGAGCCTGCCCGCCACCTCGTCCGGGCGGTACGCGCCGACGACCAGCAGCGGTGTGCCCGGGACCAGGTCGGCCGTGCCCGACAGCAGCGCGAGCGTCTCGGCGTCGGCCCAGTGCAGATCGTCCAGCACGATGGCGACGGGCAGCTCCCGCGCCGCCTCCGTCAGCCACTGCCAGACCGTGCGGTGCAGCCGGAACCGCCCCGCTGCGGCGTCCTCCCCGGCGGGCCGCGGGGCGGCGGGCGTGCCCTCGGCGAGGAGCGGAGCGAGTACGCAGACGGCCTCCGGCGCGGGTGGAGCGGCGGCCTGAACGGTACGCAGCGCCTCGACCCACGCCCACGCGGGCGGCGCCCCCTCCGCGTCGGTGGTGCGGCCGATGGCGACGAGCCAGCCGTCGGCGCGCAGCCGGTCGGCGAGCCGGTGCAGCAGGGCCGACTTGCCGAGTCCGGCTTCGCCGGTGACCAGGGCGACGGCGGGGCCCGCGGTCAGGGCGCGGTGCGCCGCCGCTGACAGCCGGCCGAGTTCCTCGTCCCGGCCGACGAAGAGGTCTCCATCGCCCACCGGCGCGCCGACCGCGGGGCCACTGTGGGCCGGGCCGCCGTGTGCCGGTCCGCCGCGTGCTGGTTCGTGCGGCAGCGGTCGGTGAGGCGTCGGCTCAATCGGCTCAACAGACGTCGACCGCCTGGCCACCGGCTCCGTGGGCTCCGGGCCGGCCGGCCGTACCGTCACGCCGCCGGGGAGCCCCGTATCCATGGCCTCCCGCAAGAGCCGGTCGTCCTGGGCCAGGATGGCTCCCTCCAGCTCGACCAGTGCCGGGCCCGGGTCCAGGCCCGCCTCCTCGGCCAGTACTTCCCTCGCCCGGCGCAACGTCGCGAGCGCGTCGGCCTGCCGTCCGGAGGCCCACAGCGTGAGGGCGTGCAGCCGCCAGGCCTCCTCCCGAAGCGGTTCGTCGCGCGTGAGCAGTGCCGCTTGGGAGACGGCCTCGGCGATGTCGGCGCCCCGGAGCTCGGCGGCGACGGCGAGTTCGCGGGCGGCCAGCCGGAGTTCGCCGAGCCGCATGATCTCGGGGTGGCTCCACGGCTCGTCGGCGCAGTCCGCGTAGGCCGGGCCCCGCCACAGCGCCAGGGCCTCGCGGAGCAGTTTCCGGGCGGTGTCCGGCTCGGTGGCCGACTGCTGACGGGCCTCGCCGAGGAGCCGTTCGAACCGCCATGCGTCGACCGCGTCCTCGGGCAACCGCAGCGCGTACCCCGGGGGCGCACTCACCAACAGCCGGGCGGGGGTGCGCGGTGCGCGGCCGGGTTCGAGGAGCCGGCGCAGGTTGGAGACGTAGGCCTGGAGCGAGGCAACGGCGCGGGCGGGCGCCGCGCCCTGCCAGAGTTCCTCGATCATCCGGTCGACCGATACGACCCGGCCGCGCTCCGACACGAGCAGGGCCAGGACGGAACGCTGGCGATGGCCGCCCAACGGGACCGACTCGCCGTCCCGTTCGGCCGTGCAGGACCCGAGGACTCGTATGTGCACCATGACGTGTCCAACCTAAGCCAAACCGATCAACTTCGGCTTCGATAAAGCCAGATGAGGGCAGAGGAGACTTCCAAGTCCGCGCCTCTCCCTCCAAGTGCCCTCCAAGAACCTTCCATGGGCCGAGAGCGAGTCTCTTCCCATGAAGACGAGGCGCGAACACACGGCAGGGGCCCGGCCCGACACCCACGAGATGGTGGTGATCCACCGCGGTCTGCGCCGCGAGGCGCGGCTGCTGGTGGAACTGGTCGCCGCGGTGGCTCCCGGGGAGACCGCCCGGGCCCGGGTACTCGCGGACCACTTCCGGGACTACCGGCTCGGGCTCCACCATCACCACCAGGGCGAGGACGAGCACCTGTGGCCGCTGCTGCTGGCCCGTGTCGATCTCGAAGCCGACCTCGTGCTGCGCATGGAGGCCCAGCACGAGCGGGTTGCCGCGACCCTCGCGGTCGCCTCGGAGGCCCTGCCCGCCTGGGAGAACGGAGCCGGCGAGCTCGAGCGCGACGCACTCGTGGCGGCTCTCGCCGAACACCGGGCGGTGCTGGTCGAGCACCTGGACGACGAGGAGGGCTCGCTCCTCCCGCTCGCCGCGCGGCACGTGTCCGCGTACGAATGGGGCGCGCTCGGCGAGCACTTCAGGTCGAACACGCCCAAGCCTAAGCTGCTGTTCTTCCTCGGCATGGCCCTCGAGGACGCCGACCGGGCCGAGCAAGCGGCGATGCTCGCCAAGCTGCCGCCCGCGGCGCGCCTGCTCTGGTACGCCGTCGGCCGCCCCGCCTACGCCCTGAAGGTGCGGGCCATCCGGCAGGGCACTCCGAGCTGACCGTCACCCTCGTTGGTCGCCTTCGGCCCTCACCCGTCACCCCCCTTGCACCTCCTACCCCAGGAGCCCTCCCATGTCCCTGAAGCACCTCACCACCGCCCTGGCCGCCCTCGGCGCCGCGTTCATCCTCTACATCGGCCTCAGCTACCTGCTCGCGCCGCAGGCCACCGCCCCCGACTTCGGCATTCCGACCTGGCCGCAGCACGACGGCGCCGCCTTCCTAGCGGTCAAGGGCGTACGGGACATCGCGACGGGCCTGGTCGTCCTGGCGCTGCTGCTCACCGGACACCGGCGGGCCCTCGGCTGGGCGATGGCCGCGATCGCCTTCGTCCCCGCCGGCGACATGGTGATCGTCCTGACCAGCGGCGGTCCCGCGGGTACGGCGTACGGGGTCCACGGGTTCACCGCCCTGACCGTCGCGGTCACCGCCGGACTGCTGCTGCGCGAACGCCCGTCCGCGGCCACCGCCGTGACTGGGGCCACCCCGCTCCGCTCCACCCTGCCCGCAGCCTGAACAGAGGGCACCCGTTGATCGCCCTCCCGAGCATCACGGACGAGCTGGACCTGGGACCGGAGCGCCAACGCCCCGCTACGTCGGAGGACCGACGC
>NZ_JBSGXB010000134.1:0-19034 GCF_053609185.1 Streptomyces sp. NPDC054956
CTCCTCTCCTTCGCCGTGGCCCTGTGCGGATTCGGCCTGTACGAGGTCCTGCGCGTCGGCGCCGACACCCGCCGGGCCACCGCCGCGCTGCTCGCCGCCACCGCCGTGGCCGCCCCGCTCGCGGGGGCCCTCGCGGCCCGCCCGCTGGTCTCCGACGCGGCCGAGGACGGCACCGTGGTGGCCGCCGTCATCCAGGGCAACGTCCCGCGCGCCGGCTTCGACTTCAACGCCCAGCGCCGCCAGGTCCTGGACAACCACGCCAACCGCACGATCCAGCTCGCCGAGGACGTCAAGGCCGGCCGGGTCCCCAAGCCGGACTTCGTCGTCTGGCCGGAGAACTCCTCCGACATCGACCCGTACGCCGAGCCCGACGCCTACGCGGTGATCGACGAGGCGGTCAAGGCCATCGGCGTGCCCGTCGCGATCGGCTCCGTACTGGCCCCGGAGACCGGACCGCTGCGCAACACGATGATCCTGTGGGACCCGGTCAAGGGCCCCACCGAGACCTACGACAAGCGCAAGATCCAGCCCTTCGGCGAGCGCATCCCGATGCGGTCCTTCGTCCGGCTCTTCAGCTCCGACGTCGACCGGGTGCGGCGCGACTTCGGCCCCGGAAAGGAGCCCGGGGTCTTCGACATGGCGGGCAGCGGGGTCGGCATGGTCACCTGCTACGAAGCCGCCTTCGACGACGCCGTCCGCTCCACCGTCCAGGCCGGCGCCCAGGTCATCGCCGTACCCAGCAACAACGCCACCTTCGGCCGGACCGAGATGACCTACCAGCAGCTGGCCATGGACCGGGTCCGCGCCGTCGAGCACAGCCGCACCGTCCTGGTCCCCGTCACCAGCGGGGTCAGCGCCGTCATCCGCCCCGACGGGAAGATCGTCCAGCGGACGAAGATGTTCACCGCCGACGCCCTGGTCGCGGAGATCCCGCTGCGCTCCACCGAGACCCCCGCGACCCGCTACGGCCCGCTCGTCGAGTACGCGCTGCTGGTCGTCGCCGCCGCCGGCCTCGGCTGGTCGTTCGCCCGTCGCCTCGCGAAGTCCTCGTAGGCTCGGGGGATGACCACACCCGACTTCATCCGCACCCTGCGCGCCACCGCCGGGCACCAGCTTCTCCTGCTGCCCGGGGTGACCGCCATCGTCGTCGACGACCGGGGGCGGGTGCTGCTCGGGCGGCGCGCCGACACCGGGCGCTGGTCGGTGATCGGCGGGATCGCCGAGCCGGGGGAGCAGCCGGCCGACACGGCCGTGCGCGAGGTGTACGAGGAGACGGCGGTGCGCTGCGTACCCGAGCGGGTGGTGCTGGTGCAGATGCTCCCGCCGATCACGTACCCCAACGGCGACGTCTGCCAGTTCCAGGACATCACCTTCCGCTGCCGGGCCACCGGCGGCCAGGCGCGGGTCAACGACAACGAGTCGCTGGAAGTGGCCTGGTTCGAGCCGGACGCGCTGCCGGAGCCGCTGGAGTCCTTCGCCGTCGACCGGATCCGCCAGGCCCTGCGGGACGAGCCGACCTGGTTCGAGGCCGGCGACACCGCCGACCTGCTCGACGTGCCCGCCGGGCCGGGCGAGTAGCCGGTCTCAGCCGTTGACGGCCGCCTCCCGGTAGAGCTCCACCGCCTGGTCGCCCATGACCGCGCTGTACGAGACCTCCGGGACGGTCCCGCCGCCCTCGTAGCCGCCGAGGACGCCCGCCAGGGCGCCGTCCACCAGCCAGGGACTGCCGCTGGTGCCGCCGCTGAGGTCAGGGCACTCGATGCGGCGCTGGGTCCCGGTGAACAGCGTCGTGGCGTTGGCGCAGTGGAGCGGCGACTCGTCGGAGCGCGGGTAGCCCACGATGGAGACGACGGCGTCGGCGGGCTGCTCCGCCGCGACCGGGAACCCGCCGACCACGTCCTCGACCTGCCGGCCGTCGAGCGGTGCCAGCGTCGCGAAGGCGATGTCGTGGTCAGGATTCCCGCCGTCCGTCCAGTCCGGGGCCACGTACATGTCCGTCAGCTTCCACAGGCCGTACGGGGCCTTGCCGTCCCGGTAGCCGGGGGCGAACCAGGTGTCGTCCAGGTCGCCCAGACAGTGCGCGGCGGTGGCGATCACATCGCGGTCCTCGCTGCGCACCACGGCGGCCGTGCAGAAGTGCCCGCCGTCGAGGCCGCCCGCGAAGAGCGCGCCGACCCGCTCGGCCGTGGCGTCGGCCGCGGCCGTCGCGGTGACGCCGAGCGGCGGCTCCGCGAGGGCGTCGGGCACGTCGACACCGATCAGGGCCGCCATGGCGGTGAGGGCCAGCAGGATCCGGGACGCACGCCGGCCACGGGCGCGGGGGCGGCGTTCCGGTCGGGAGGGGAGGCGCTGGATCATGCTCAGAGCCTCGTGCGCGAACCTGTGACCGGAGCCCGGGAATCCATATGAATCCCCTGTGAATCAGCCGCCCCGAAACCCCTTTGGCGGCCAGGCCGCACTGCCCGGAGAATCACGGCCATGGGGACCGACATACACGGGTTCGTGGAGTGCCTGGACGAGGACGACCGGCTGTGGACCGCGGCCATCGACATCGACCTGCTCTACCACGGCCGCGACTACGACGCCTTCGGCTGTCTCTTCGGGATACGCAACTACGCCGGCTTCCGGCCGCTCGCCGAGGACAGGGGGATTCCGGACGACGCCTCCGAAGCGGTGCGCGCGAGCTTCGCGGAGTGGGGGAGCGACGGCCACAGCCCCACCTGGATCGGCTGGTCGGAGCTGCTGCGCGTCGACTGGTCGGAGCCGGCGGCGCGGGTCGACGAACGCATCCACGAGTACCGGCGTACGGAGGACGGCTGGGTGATGACCGGCAAGTCCGCCTGGAACCCGCGGGTCGCCGAGGTGGCGGGACTCTCGATCGTGCGCGAGCCCGGCTGGCTGTTCACGTACGAGGCGCACGATCTGCCGGAGGGCACCGAATGGCCCGACGGCGAGGACCGCCTCTACCGGATCGGACGGATCACCCGTGACGCCGCCGTGCGCCGCGACGGGTCGTGGAAGCCGCTCTGGACGGTGATGGAAACCCTCGCCGGGCTGTACGGGCCGGAGAACGTCCGGCTCACCGTGTGGTTCGACTGCTGAACCCCGCCGTCAGGGGCGCCGCTCGTACACCGTCACCCGGCGGCCCCGGACCTGGCGGTCCTCCACCACGGTGAACTCCGCCGCGAGGGCGGCGGCCTTCGCCTTGTCCGCGGCGGCGCCCGGGGCCTTCGCCTTCGCGCCCGCGTCCGTCACCAGCAGCACCCGCCGTTGCTCGCGCAGTGCCGCCCGGATGTCCGCCGGGGCGGCCTCCTCGCCCTTGAGGGTGCCCGACTCCACGGGGCCGCGCGCCAGCGCCACGTCCTTCAGTCCCGCGAACGCCTCGGGCGAGACCAGCGCGGTGTCCCGCCGGGCCGCCGGGACGAAGAGCACCGCGTCGCCGTCCCGCTTCAGCCGCGACACCTCACCGGCCACCGCCAGTACGTCGTCCACCCGGCTGGCCGGGGACCGGTCGGCCAGTGCCACCGGCAGCATCGCCAGCGCCGAGACCCCGACGACGGCCGGCACGAGCGCGGCCGACGCCGTCCGGTTGCGGGGCGCGAGGGCCCGTACGGCCGCCCCGAGGCCCGCGCCGATCAGCAGGGCCAGGCCCAGCATGCAGAACAGCACGTACCGGTCCAGGAACAGCGGCTGGACCAGGGAGGCGGCGGCCAGCCCCAGCAGCGGCACCGCCAGCAGCGGCAGGCCGACCGCGGCCGCCGACGGCCGGCGCCACCGGCCGTCGCGCGGCCCGTTCCACCGGTCCGCCCACGCGCCCAGCACGCCGACCGCCAGCAGCACCGCCGGGCCGATCGTCATGTGCCAGGTCAGCGGCGGTATCCACGAGACCTGCCCGGACTGGGTCCGGGTGAACAGGATCAGCGGCAGCGCCCCCGCCACGGCCGCCGCCGAGGAGCCCAGCCAGCGCGCCCAGGCGCCGCGCCCGGCCCGGACCCACCACAGGGTCACCGCGTGGGCGGGCAGGATCAGCAGGGAGAACCAGTTCAGCAGCGCGCAGACCAGCACGAGGGACCCGTACGCCGTCCAGCGCGGCCAGGACCGCGCGGGCCCGGCCGCGAGCAGCGAGACCAGCAGCAGCGTCGAGAGCCCGGCGCCGCCCGCGACCAGCGCGTACGAGCGGCCCTCCTGGAGCTGGAACTGCACGGCCGGCAGCAGCCCGAGGGCCAGCCCGCCGCCCAGCCCCGCCCACGGGCCGGCCAGCCGGCGCCCGATCAGCGCCACGCAGGCGGCGGCGACCGAGAACGCCAGCACGGACGGGAGGCGCAGGGTGGCCGTACTCGCCCCGAACACCTCGAAGAGGAAGTGCATCAGCAGGTAGTACAGGCCGTGGACGGCGTCCACGTTGCCGAGCAGGTGCCAGATCTCGCCGGGGGACCGCTCCGCCACCTGCCAGGTCGCCGCCTCGTCCCGCCACACGCTGTCCTGCCGGGAGAGCCCCCACAGGCCGAGCGCCAGCGTCCAGAACGCCGGAACCAGCCACACGAGGGACGGCCGCCGACCGCCGCGGCCCGCAGCCCGGGGACCCGTCGTACGGCTGACCGCGCCGCGCGGCGGGCCGGTGGATATGTGGGATGTCATGAAGGCGTTCGGGTCCTCGGTGCGCGGTTCGGGCGGAAACCACCAGTCTATGGACGACACGGACGGTTTCGGGACCGGCTGTTGTGCACGACGGAGCGTGATCGCGGAGGCCGCCCGCCCCTAGCCTCGCGGCAGAAGGTGCGCAGCAGGCACGCAGGAGCACGAACGAGGGGCGGTACCAGGTGAACTGGCTGATTCACGACTACCGCGAGAGCGATCTCGCGGCAGTCGTCCATCTCATCGACACCACGGCCGAACTCGGCCAGGAGTCGGTCTTCTCACTCGCCGAATGCATCAGTGCCCTCACCGACCGGCAGCCCTGCGTGGTCGCCGTCCACCAGGGCGTCCCGATCGGCGCCGCCCTCGCCTGCGTCACCGGCGAGCGCGCCTGGGTCATGCGCATCGCCATCGCCGCCGGCTGGCGCGGCCGGGGCCTGGCCAGCGCCCTGCTCGTGGAGCTGGAGCGGCGGCTCATCGCCGCCCGCGTCGGCCGCATCGCCTACGTCCTGCCCGAGGAGGACCTGCTCGGGGAGGGCCTGCTCAACGCCGGCTACACCCGGCAGCCCGCGGTCGCCTACTTCGAGAAGACCGAGCCGCTGCACGGGCCGGCCGCAGGCCTCCTCGACGACCTCGGCGGCCGCTTCCTGCCCAACGACCTGTGGGCCAAGGTCGCCGGCATGGAGAAGGAGAAGGACCTCATCGAGCGGCGCGTGGTGCTGCCGCTCGCCGAACCCGAGCGGGCCGCCTCGCACGGTGTGCGGCCCCCGCGCGCCATCACCCTCTTCGGCCCGCCCGGCACCGGCAAGACCACCTTCGCCCGAGCCATCGCCTCCCGGCTCGGCTGGCCCTTCGTGGAACTGCTGCCCTCCCGCCTCGCCGACGAGGGCAACCTCGCCGCCGCGCTGCGCGACGCGTTCGCCCGGATCGGCGAACTGGAGCGGGTCCTCGTCTTCATCGACGAGGTCGAGGAGATCGCTCCCGTACGGACCGAGCCCGCGCAGCCCGGCGGGATCCACGGGGTGACCAACGAGCTGCTCAAGCTGATACCGGGCTTCCGGGAGGGCGACGAACGGCTGCTGGTCTGCGCGACCAACTCCATCCGCTCCCTCGACCCGGCCTTCCTGCGGCCCGGCCGCTTCGACTACCTGATCCCGATCGGCACCCCGGACGCGGGCGCCCGCGCCGCGATCTGGTCCCGCTACACCGCGGGCCGCCCCGATGTCGACGTGGCGGCCCTGGTGGCCGCGAGCGAGCTGTTCACCCCGGCCGACATCGAGCACGCCGCGCGGATCGCGGCGCAGGTGTCCTTCGAGCGGGACCTGGAGGCGGTGGGCGCCCGGGGCGCGGCGGCGGCGCAGCTCGGCGCGAGCACGGAGGACTACCTGGCGGCGGTGGCGCAGTGCCGGCCGACGGTGACCCCGGCGATGACCGGGGAGTTCGCGGCGGACATCACCGCGCACGCCCGGTTCTGATCTCCGTCCCCCGGTTGCGGCGGGGGACGGGTGTGCAAGACGGCCCGCAGCCACTCCCCAAAGCGGCTGCGGGCCTTCCCGCGCGGACTTGGCATCCGTGCGGGAAAGCCACGTTCCGATGGGGGTGTTCGCCGGCTGGAACGTGGCGGCAAGGGTGCCTCGAGGGCGTCCTGAGCGCCCTCGCCAACACATTCGAGTCAACCAGTGCGGGGGGTGCGCGCGCCTCGGCCGCAAGGCCCCGATCACCCCGGCCGGAAGAACCGGACGGCAGGCCGCGGCGGTAGGCCGAAAGGGGGACCGGGGTGAGGGCGTGTCCTTCGGATCAGGCCGGATCGGGGAACGGCAGAGCGCCCTCGTCAGGCGCGATGACGAGGGCGCTCCGCCGCATTCCCGGGTGGACCTCGACGGCGGCCGCGCCGTCATCGGGCTGCCCGTTACGGGCAGCGGTACGTGAACTCCGCGGCGGCGGTCTGCTGCGTCGGCGAGATCAGCTGGAGTTCGGCCTTCGCGGGGTAGGTCCCGGCGCCCTGGAAGGTCCACAGCAGGTGCAGCCGGGCCTCGTCGCGGCCGCTCGGCACGCGCTCGGTGAGCTGCTCCGACCGGGTGCCGTCGCTGCGCAGCCAGCGGTAGGTGATGGTCCCCGCGCGCCCGTTGGTCCGTACGACGGCCACCACGTCGGCGGTCGCGTCGCAGCCGGGACCCTCGGACCCCGCGGTGACCGCGACCTCCCGGACCTCCAGGGCCGGTCCGTAGCGCTGCCAGCACAGGTACGCGAGGACCGCGAGCAGGATCACGGCCGCCAGGGTGTAGCGGCGCCATTCGCTGCGCCGGCGGGGCGGCAGGGGTTCCGGGTGCAGCGGGAACGGCAGCGGGAGGGCCGCCGTCACCCCCGGACCGAACCGCAGCAGCGAGCCCTCGACCCGGTCCGGCTGGGCACCGCCCGTGGTCTCCAGCCGCTTCGTCATGGCTACGGCGGGCGCCCCCGACGGGGAGGCCGCGGCCTCCCCGGCCGCGACGGCCGCACCGGCGGCCACCGCTACGGCCGCGCCCGCGCCCACCGCGACGGCCGCGACCGGAGCCCCCAGGCGCCGCGTCGCGTCGTCCCCGGAGCTCTCCAACGGCTGGGTGACGTCCTCGGCCGGGGGATCGAGCCGCCGGGTGTCGTCCTCCGCCGGGGCCTCCAGCGGCTCGGTGAGGTCCTCGCCCGGGGAGTCCAGGCGCCGGGTGCCGTCCTCGTCCACGGTCTCCAGACGCCGGGTGTCGTCCTCTTCCGATGTCTCCAACCGCCGGGTGAGGTCCTCGCCCGGAATCTCCGGTATCTCCAGCTGCTGGGTCGCGTCTTCGCCCGGTATCTCCAGGAGCTCGGTGATTGCCGGGTCCTTGAGCGGGCCGCTGATCCAGTGGCTGCCGAGGACCGTGGCGCTGTACTCGTCGTCTTCGCCCTGCGGGGCGCGGGCGTCGCTCATCCGATCACCGGTACGCAGGCCTGGAACTGGTAGGTATCCGAGGCGTACTTCGTGGGCGTGGCGGCGGGCGTGGTGGAGACGCGCACCGTCACGTAGCAGGCGCTGCCCCCACGCGGGAGGGTGTGCCTCGCGGACCCGCTGGTCGGCGATCCGGCGAGGACGGTGAAGCTCTCGGTTCCGTTTGCGACGCCGGGGTCCTTCGGCCCGGTGCTGAGGAACCATTCGACTGTCACGGTGGCGGGTCCGCCTTTCGCGTTGAGGCTCACGACCGCGTCCACCGCTGGCGGCTTCGTTCGTGCGGGACTGAGTTTGACGGACAGCGACGAGACAGTCACGGCCGGGCCCAGCGTCGGCGTCGGGGGCTTGGTGGGCGTCGGCGGCGCCGGGGACGGCGGGCCGCTGTAGGTCGGGGTGGGGGACGCGGACGGCGAGGGCGTCGCGCTCGGCGACGGGCTCGCACTGGCCGAAGCGCTCGGCGAGACCGACTCGCCCGGGGACGGGGTAACGGCCGGGGCCGCCGCCGAAGCGCTCGACGTCGCGAACGCGTTCACGGCCTTCGCCCCGCCCGGCTCCGCGCCGACGGCCTGGTAGCCGAACACGGCCACGATCCCCAGCGCGAGCGTGGCTCCGGCGGCGGTCAGCCCGCGCCGTCCCGGACTCCAGCCCGGTACGGGATCGGGCAGGGTGGTCGTGGCCAGCGCGGTGGTGCCCGATGCCGGGGTGCCGGCCGAGGGGAACAGCAGCGGCAGCAGGGCCGCCAGCGCGGCCAGCTTGCGCTGTCCGCGCTCCTCCCACTGGGGCCCGTACGCGGCCAGGGCCACCGACTCCAGCTCTTCGACGAACCGGTCGGCGTCCTCGGGCCGCTGCTCCGGGGACTTGGCCATGCCGCGCCGGATCAGCGGGCGCACCGGCTCGGGGGCCTCGGCCTCGGGCACCGGTGCCTCGACGTGCTGGACCGCGAGTTCCGCGAAGCTCTGCCCGTCGAAGGGCTTGTGGCCGGTGAGGCATTCGAAGAAGGTCGCCGTCGCCGCGTACACGTCCGCCGCGGGCGAGGCCGGACGGCCCTGCCACTGCTCGGGCGCCATGTACGCGGGCGTACCGGCGGCCCCGGGAGTGGTGCCCTGGGGCGTGGCGATGCCGAAGTCGACGAGCTTGGAGGTGCCGTCGGCCGCGACCAGCACGTTCGCCGGCTTGTAGTCGCGGTGGACCACACCGGCCCGGTGGGCGTCGGCCAGCCCGAGCAGCGAGCCCTTGAGCAGCACCAGCGCCGCCTCGGGACCGGTCTGCCCGGACTGCTTGAGGAGGGCGTTCAGCGGGATGCCGTCGACGAGTTCCATCACGATGGCGGCGCCGCGGGGCGACTCCACGTACTCGTAGAGCCCGACCACGTACGGGGAGCGCAGGGCGCCGAGCAGCTGGGCCTCGGCCCGGAACTCGCGTACGAAGGCCGGGTTCTCCCGCATCCGGTCGTTGAGGTACTTCACCGCCACCGCCGTGCCGGTGCCTTCGTGGACCGCGAGCACGACGCGCCCGCTGGCGCCCGAGCCGAGCTCGCGTATCTCCGAGTAACCGGGAACCGACCACATGACGTTCATTCCTTCCCCCTGCCGTGGCGTGACCGCGCCCCGGGGCCGGTCCTCTCAGGGGACCGGCCACCAACTGGGACATCTTCCGGCCACGGCCGGTTCCCGGCCGAGAGCCAATCGGTCTCGGTCGGGTCACGAATGAGTGGCGTCCCGGGTCAGGCCGCGGCCGCCTCCGCTCCGATCATGGCGTGCAGCCGATCGGCGGCAGCCCGCCCGAAGTCCGGATCGTTGATGTGGGTGTCGTAGTCGTACAGCCGGGCGGCGCTGCCCCGCAGTCCCTCGCGCAATGCCGAGAACAACGCCCCGTCGGCGTCGGGGTCATGGTAGGGCCCGCCCGGCGCGCCGAGCGTGGACAGTCCGCGTAGTGGGACGCACACGGCCGTGGGCCCGGTGGACGCACGGAGTTTGGCGGCGACCCGGCGGCCGAGTTCGGCGCACTCGGCCTCGGTCGTACGGATCACCGTGATCGAGGGGTTGTGGACGCGTACCCGGCGGTAGCGGACCCGGTCCGGCAGGCTCTCCATCGGGCCGAACTTCACCATGTCCAGCGCCCCCAGGCTCACCACCTGCGGAATTCCGGCCCGTCCGGCCGCGCTGAGCCGGTCGGGGCCGGCGGTGAGGATGCCTCCGCACAGGTCGTCGGCGAGTTCGCTGAGCGTGAGGTCGAGGACGCCCGCGAAGATCCCCTGGCCGGCCAGGGTTTCCAGGGTCCGGCCGCCGGTGCCGCTGACGTGGAAGACCAGGACCTCGTAGCCGAGCTCGGTCAGCCGCTCCCGGGCGGCGTCCACGCCGATCGTGGTCACGCCCGCCATGCTCGCCGCGATCAGCGGGCGGCCGCCCTCGCCCAGCCGGGCCGGCCGGCGCAGGTCGAGGGAGGCGCGTTCGAAGGCCTTGGCCATGCCCGCGACGGCCTCCACGGCATTGGCCATGACCGGCGCGGAGATGCTGTTGATCCCCGCGATGTCCACGACGCTGTACATCATGGTGATGTCCGCGGATCCGACGTACGGGGCCACGTCCCCGGATGCCATCGAGGAGACCATCACCTTCGGGACGCCGAGCGGCAGCGCGCGCATCGCCCTGGTGGCGATGGAGGTTCCGCCGCTGCCGCCGATGGCGAGGACTCCGTGCAGCCGGCCCTCGGCGTGCAGGCGCAGCAGGGTCGCTTCCGCGCCCCGGGCCATCGTGGTCACGGCCGCGCCCCGGTCGGCGGCCGCGCGCAGTTCGGACAGTTCCGTTCCCGCGGCCCGCGCCACCGCTTCACGCGGCACATCGGCGGGCACACGGGGCTCGTTCATGATTCCTGTGTCGACCATGACCACTTCGACGCCGGCGCGCAGCAGCCTCTCGCGCAACCAGCCGTACTCCACACCCTTGGTGTCCAGGGTTCCCACCAGCACGACGTTCGTCATACGTGCAATGTCCATGCAGGTGGGGTTTGCTGGCAAGTAAAGGTCGAGTCAACCCTCGTTGCGCAGAAGTTCCAACAGCCGTTCCAGAAAAGGAATCTGAGACACCACCAGTTTTGTCCGGGCCACCTCGGGGGCGAACCATTCCACCCGGTCCAGCTCGGGGAACTCCGCCGTCCGCCCCGACTTCGGCGGCCACTCCATGGTGAAGGTCCCGGGTACCGCCAGGGCCGGATCGAGGTCCGCCCGCACCGCCCAGATGGTCACCAGCTTCCCGCCGATCATGCGTACCTCGCCCAGCGGCAGGTACGGACCCTCGGGCGGCGGCAGCCCGATCTCCTCCTCGAACTCCCGGCGCGCGGCGTCGCGCGGTGTCTCCTCGGGCCCGTACTCGCCCTTCGGGATCGACCAGGCGCCGGCGTCGCGCCGTTCCCAGAGCGGGCCGCCCATGTGGCCGAGCAGTACTTCGGTGGTGGGGGCACCGGTGCCACCCCCGGCGGTGTCCTCGGTGCCGGATTCCCTGAACAGGAGCAGTCCGGCGCTTCGCTTCGCGGTCATGGCCTCATCCATGCCCCGTCCGGGCGGCGCTCAGTGGTCGTGCGGGCCTTCGCGGTGGACCGGGCCGTGGGCGTCGGCGCAGTGCGGGTCCTCGGGGCCGTCGCCCGGGCGTCCGACCGTCAGGAGGGAGTCCTGGGCGTGGTCCACCTGGAGGGTGGTGTGGGTGATCCCGTACTCCTTGGACAGCAGGGCCTCCAGGTCGCGGCGCACGGCATGGCAGTCGCCCTCGGGCGAAACCAGCACGTGCGCGGAGAGCGCGGCCTGTCCGGAGGTGATGGTCCAGATGTGCAGGTCGTGGACCTCGGTGACCGGCGGGTGGCCGACGAGCCGGTCGCCGACCGTGTCCGGGTCCACGTGGGCCGGGGCGGCCTCCAGGAGGATCCGGCCGGACTCGCGGACCAGTCCGTACCCCGCCTTGACCATCAGGACGACCACGACCAGCGAGGCGATCGAGTCGGCCTGCCGGAATCCGGTGGTGAGCACGATCAGGCCGGCGACGGCGGTGCCGATGAAGGCGAACAGGTCGTTGAGGATGTGCTGGTAGGCGCCCTCCACGGCCAGCGAGGTGCGGTTCGCCTTCGAGATGCACCAGGCCGCCGCGATGTTGACGACGATGCCCGCGAGCGCCGTCACCAGGACCAGCCCGCCCTCCACGGGCGGCGGGTCGAGCAGCCGCCGCACCGCCTCGTACGCCAGCCAGACCGCCAGCAGGAGCAGCGTGAGGCCGTTGGCCTGCGCGGAAAGTATCTCCGCGCGCTTGAGGCCGTACGTGAAACCGCCGCGCGCCGGGCGGGCGGCCAGCCGCATCGCGATCAGCGCGAGGACGATCGAGACGGCGTCCGTCAGCATGTGCGCGGCGTCCGAGATCAGCGCCAGGGAGTGGGCCAGGACGCCGATGACCACCTCGATCGCCATGAAGCCGGCGATCAGGCCCAGTGCGATGCCGAGCCAGCGGCGGTCGGCGTCGGCGGCGACACCGTGGCTGTGCCCGGCGTGGCCGTGTCCGTGGCCTCCGTGCGCCTCGTGGCCGGCGCTGCCGACGTGGTCGTGCGGCGCGTCGTCGTGCGGAGCGTGGTCGTGTGCCGCGTGATCGTGTGGCACGTGGTCCTGCGCGGTCATGGCGTCCCCCGTCGGTCGATGCCGGACCGGAATCCTCGTTCCTGCCCGAACGTGTCGCCTGAAGTGAAGCGCACCTCACGAATATGGGCAAAGGCTGCAACGGGGACCGTTGTCATTACCCATAACGCCATTCTGACCTGCGGTTATGCCGTGTCCGCCGGATCGTGGGAAAATCTCTGCATGGTCCAGCGCCCCGGTGTGCCGACCGCGCCCGAGCTCCTCCTGGAAACGGACAGGGGCTCGACCGCGATGAGCCCGCGCCGGACGTACCACGTCGGCCGGGACCCCCTCTGCGAGATCTGCCTCGACGATGCCCGCGTGTCCTGGCACCACGCGATCTTGCGTCCGGACGGCGATCACTGGACGGTGGAGGACGAGGACAGCACCAACGGCACGTGGGTCGACGGCCACCGCGTCCACGAGTGGGCCGTCGGCGTCGGCAGCGAGCTGCGCTTCGGCAGTGCCGCCGACGGTCCGCGCGTGCGCTTCGTCGACCCCGCCCCGGCTCTCGCCCGCCCCTCCTCGGTTTCCCATCCGAACCAGACCAGCACCTTCCGCCGGCCGACCTCGATCCGCCCGCTGGCCGCCGCGGCCACCGTCCGCATCGGCCGCGCCCCGGACAACGACATCGTCATCGACGACCTCGTCGTCTCCCGCCACCACGCGGAACTGCGCGCGCTCGTGACCGGCACGTACGAGATCGCCGACCTCGGCAGCCACAACGGCACCTACCTCAACGGTGCCCGCGTCGCCCGTGCCGCGGCCATCGGCGAGGGCGACGTCGTCGGCATCGGCCACACCGCCTTCTGCCTCGTCGGCGACCAGCTGCAGGAGTACGTCGACACCGGCGAGGTCTCGCTCGACGTCCAGGACCTCGGCGTCGCCGTCGACCACGGCCGCAAGACCCTCCTCGACCACGTCTCCTTCCCCGTCGGCGCCACCTCCCTGCTCGCGGTGGTGGGCCCCAGCGGCGCCGGCAAGTCCACCCTGCTCGGCGCGCTGACCGGCCTGCGCCCCGCGGACCACGGCACCGTCCTCTACGACGGCCGCGACCTCTACCGCGACTACGCCGAACTGCGCAGCCGCATCGGCCTGGTCCCGCAGGACGACATCCTGCACGCGCAGCTCACCGTCCGCCGGGCCCTCGTCTACGCGGCCGAACTGCGCTTCCCGCAGGACACCGCGAAGGCCGAACGCGAGGCCCGCGTGGACGAGGTGATCGGCGAACTCGGCCTCCAGCAGCGCGCCGACCAGCCCATCCACAGCCTCTCCGGCGGCCAGCGCAAGCGGGTCTCCGTCGCCCTGGAGCTGCTGACCAAGCCCTCCCTGCTCTTCCTGGACGAGCCCACCTCCGGGCTCGACCCCGGGATGGACCGCTCCGTGATGCACATGCTGCGCGGCCTCGCCGACGACGGCCGCACGGTCATCGTCGTCACCCACAGCGTCCTCAACCTGAGCGTCTGCGACCGCCTCCTGGTCCTCGCCCCCGGCGGACGCATCGCCTACTACGGACCTCCTGACGAGGCGCTCGGATTCTTCGGCTTCGACCAGTGGCCCGAGGCCTTCGAAGCCTTCGAGAACGAGCGGGACCGCGACTGGGCCGGGCAGCACCGGGCCTCACCGCAGCAGCGCCGCTACGTCGACGCCGCCGGCGGCCGGCTCCCGCTCGCCGGAGAGGCCGAAAGGGCCGCGGGCGTCGCGCCGAAGCCGCCGCCGAAGGCCCAGAGCTGGGGCTCCCAGCTCTCCACCCTGATCCGCCGGTACGCCGCCGTGCTCAGCGCCGACCGCACCTTCCTGATCATCATGGTCGCGCTGCCGTTCGTCATGGGCGCCATGGCCCGCGCGCTGGCCGGCAGCACCCTCACGGCGGAGACCGCGCTGAACGCCCTGTTCATCCTGTGCGTGGGCGGGGTCCTGACCGGCGCGGCCAACGCGGTGCGCGAACTCGTCAAGGAACGCGTCATCTACCAGCGCGAGAGAGCCGTGGGCCTGTCGCGGTCGGCCTACCTGATGTCGAAGGTGGTCGTCCTCGGCGTGATCACCGTCGCCCAGGCGGTCGTCCTCACCCTGGTCGGCCTCGCCGGGGTCAAGACCAACGCGCCCGGCGGCAAAGGCGTCTTCATGCCACCGCTGATCGAGATCACCCTCGCAGTCGCCCTGCTGTCCGTCACCGCCATGGTCCTCGGACTGCTGATCTCCGCCCTGGTGAGCAAGGAGGAGGTCACCATGCCGCTCCTGGTGCTGCTCACCATCGTCCAGGTCGTCTTCTGCGGCTCCCTGCTGAAACTGACCGGGGTCCCCGTCATCGAGCAGTTCGCGTGGTTCGTGCCCGCCCGGTGGGCCATGGGGGCGATGTCGAACACCATCGACCTGGGCGCCATCGTGCCCGGCAAGATCACTCAGGATCCGCTGTTCGATCACGAGGCCGACCTCTGGCTCATCGAGATGGGCATGCTGGTCGCCCTGTGCGTGCTCTTCGGCGTACTGGTGACCCGGGTGCTGCGCCGCCACGAACCGACCATCATGCGGAAGTAGCCGCCATGACCAGCCCCGGCGAAGCCGAGGACTTCCGGCCCACCCACATCGTTCCCCAGGAGGGCCTGCCCGCCTGGGAGAGCCCGGACATGTCCCGCCCCACGGTCCCGCTCGACGCCTTCCTCCCCGTGCAGATGCTGTCCCGGCGCGGGGAGTGGGGGGAGATCCTGTGCGCGAACGGCTGGTCCGCCTGGGTGGACGGACGGATGCTGGTCGCCGTGCCGCAGCCCCCGCCGACCGGCGGCCGCCCGCTGACCCGCACGGAGGACCCGCGGCCGCTGCTCGGGCGGTGCGCCGAGGAGGTGGAGCGCTACCGGCGGGCGGTGGCGGAGCTCACCTCCGGGCGGATCGACGCCGAGTCCTTCCGGCGGGCCGTACGGGGGCTGCGTGCCGGGGTCGTGATCGACGGGGAGTCCGTGTGGCTCTACGACGAATCGACGGGACGGTGGATGTACGGGGACGGCAGCCGTCTGACCACCTACGCGGTCGTCTCGGGGCCGGGCGCTCCGCCCGCCCGGGAGGAAGCCCCGCCCGAGGAGGCGGACACCGCGGCGGGGGCCGGCGTACCTGACGCACCGCACGAGCCCACGAAGATCGTCGAACTGCCCGGGCCGGAGGCGGGCTGATGGGCTCGGGGGAGGGCCCCGGGGCCGGCCCCGGGGAGGGCGCGGGGGCGGTCGAGGAGCCGGTGCGCGGGCGCGCTTCCGACCTGCGGGGGCGGCGGATCGCCGGCTACGTGGTGGAGGCCGAGATCGGCCGCGGCGGGATGGCGGTCGTCTACCGGGCGCACGACGTACGGCTCGACCGGACGGTCGCGCTGAAGCTCCTCGCGCCCGAACTGGCGCGCAACGACACCTTCCGGCAGCGGTTCGCGCACGAGTCGAAGGTCGCGGCCGCCATCGACCACCCGCACATCGTGCCCGTCTTCGAGGCGGGGGAGACCGACGGGCTGCTGTACATCGCCATGCGGTACGTGGCCGGGCAGGACCTGCGGGCCCTGCTGGACCGGACCGGGCCGCTGCCCGTGGACACGGCGGCGCGGATCGCCGGCCAGGTCGCCTCGGCGCTGGACGCGGCGCACGACCACGACCTCGTGCACCGGGACGTGAAACCCGGCAACATCCTGGTCGCGGAGGGCACGGACAGCGAACACCCCGAGCACGTCTACCTCACGGACTTCGGGCTGACCAAGAAGTCCCTGTCGCTGACCGGGTTCACGAGCGTCGGCCAGTTCGTCGGAACCCTGGACTACGTGGCGCCCGAGCAGATCGCCGGGAAGCCGGTGGACGGGCGCTGCGACGTCTACAGCCTGGGGTGCGTGGTCTACGAAACCCTCACGGGCGGGCCGCCGTTCCAGCGCGACGACGACATGGCGCTGCTGTGGGCCCACCAGTACGATCCGCCGCCGGCGGTGAGCTCGCGCAGGCCCGGCCTGCCGGCGGGGGTGGACGAGGTACTGGCGCGGGCCCTGGCCAAGTCTCCGGAGGACCGGTGGGGGAGCTGCCTGGAGTTCACGGGGGCGCTGCGGCGGGCGGGACAGGGCCCGGTCGAGCCCGTCCACGCACCCACCCGGGTGGCCGAGGCCTCCGACGGACCTCCGCCGCCACCGCCCCGATGGGCGCTGCCGGTCTTCTAGACGCGCTCCTGGTCGCTCCTGGCCCTGTGCTGCCTCCGCCGGCCCGGTTCTGGCCTGCGCCGGCCGTCGTTCAGGAGCGGTCGGGGGAGGGCGCGCACACCACGTGCGCGGTGACGTCGGCGTGCGAGACGGAGGCGAACCAGCCGGTGCGGCCTTCGCCGTCCACCACGGGGCGGCTGGCCAGGACGGTGTGCCGGGGCGATCCGTCGCGAGCGTGGTCCCGCTGGGAGGTGGAGTACCCGCCGGACAGTACGACGGTGCCGCGCGGGCAGAACACCCGGCTGACGGAGACGGCTTCGGCGGTGGCGTCCTTGCGCCCGGTGTCACCGGAGAGGGAGCGGGCGCCGGGGCCGGTCGCCTGGGTGGGCAGGGCGGTGGAGAGGGTCAGGGCGAGCGCGGAGAGGGCGAGCAGGCCAGCGGCGTGAAGCGGCCGGAACAGGCCTTTGGTCATGTTCACGGAGGCGAGCGTGACATGCGGAAACGATCCCCCGATGAACCGATATCCACTCGTTCACCCGTACGGAGCAACCGCCGGGCGGTGCGGCCACCGGCCGCGTGCCGTACGTGTCCGGGTCAGCCGCGGTGCCGGCGGCGCGGGAACAGGGCGCCGAGGAATCCCGCCACCGCGCCCGCGGCGAAGGCCAGGCCGACCGTGCGCCAGAGGACGGGCCGCAGTTCCACCTTGCCGCTGAGGTCGTCGACGTCGCTGATCCCCAGCAGGGACAGGCCGAACTGGGCCTGGATCCGGGCCAGCAGACAGATCGTCAGGGTGGCCAGCGCCAGGGCCACGGCCAGGTGGAGGGCGTGCTGCCAGGGCCGGACGTACGCGGGGGAGCGGGCGGCGGCCAGCGCGCCCGCGCCGAGCAGCAGCACGGCCGCGAGCGCCACCAGCCACCATGCCCGCGCGTCGTGCTCCGCGAGCGCGGCCACGTCGAGCGTGGACAGGTCGGAGCCGGAGCCCGATCCGGTGGCGCGCAGCACCTGGTCCAGGATCTGCGGCATCGGCAGGCCGAACGGGCCCTCGGCCCTGCCCTCCCAGGCGCCGCCGAAGCCGAGCGTGAGGGCGAGCCAGACCAGGTTCGGCAGGCCCAGCAGGACCACCGCCAGGGTGCGGCCCGCGTGCCCCTGGGTCGCGGCCACCAGCAGTCCGGCCCCGGCGCCGATGACCACGTACGCGAGGAGCAGGACGACCACGGCGAACGCCGCCGGCCGCACCGCCGTGTGGAAGCGGACCAGTGCGCTGGGCAGGGGGGCGCGGCGCGAGACCAGCAGGGCGATCAGCAACAGGCCCAGGATCCACAGCAGTCCGAAGAGGAGGGTGGCGGGGATCGCCGTCTCGAAGCCGACCGTGGGGCCGGAATCGAGGATCTCGCCGATCTCCCCGAGGGGCGAATCGCCCGTGGAGATCGCGAAGTTCCGGCGCGCCAGGAAGGAGGTGCCGGTCAGGACGGCCAGCCAGAGGAGGACCAACGGGGCCGCACGGGCGAGGAGTTCGCGCGCACCGGCCACGGCCCGGTTGTGCAGGGGGCGCAGGAAGAGCCAGCCGGTGGTCAGTGCGCCGGCCAGGCTGACGGAGAGCGGCATGACGGACAGGCTCGCGTCGGCCCCCGCCAGGAAGCCGGCCCCGCCCGTCACGTCGACCGAGCCGCCCGCCGCCATCACGACGACGGCGGCCACCACGTGCGGGAACGCTCCGTCCGGAAGATCGCCCGCCCCGGCGAGGGCGAGGCCCGCGGCGGCGACCACGGCCATCGCCACGAAGCCCGCGACGACCGCGACAAGGGCGTCCCGCCAGGCTCGCGCGGTCGGTGCCGATGTAGGGCTCACCCTGTCACCGTAGGCACGCTCGGCTTGCGGGCACCACCCGGACGGCGCACACAATGGTCGCCAGGAGTATTAGAAATCCGGAGATTTCCGCGGATCCGCCGCAGAACATCCATTTGGGACCGGAAGTCCTCCGCAGTGGGAAGAAGAGCCCGTGACCACTCAACCCTCCGGCCAGCAGCCGCCGTGGCCGCCACAGCCCTCGCAGCCCCCGTCGCCGCAGCCGCCGTCGTCAGGTCGCCCTACGGGCCCGCCTTCCGGGCCGCTCTCCGGCGGGCGGGAAGGCCCCCCGCCACCACCCCCGCCCCCCGCTCCTCCCGGAGGCCCCGGGGGCGGGTCCCCCGAGCCTCCGCACAAGGCCTGGTGGCGCTCCCTGCCCCGGCTCGCCACCGCGATCGTGGCCCTCGCCGCCGCCGTCGCCCTGGCCGTCGTACTGACCCGGCCGACCGGGGGCGGAACCGCGACGAAGGCGGGGGGCGAGGTGTTCCTGCAGCCCGTCGCGGCGTCCGGACCCGACCCCTTCACCGAGTCCACCGCCGCCAAGGAGGCCGTGCCGCCGCCGGAGAGCAAACCGCCTTCGCAGCCCGCGCCGGCCACGGGGGCCACGGCCACCCGTAGCGTCAGCGGATCCTCGCCGACCCTGTTCGGGGGCACGCGGGACATCGCCAGCTGCGACGTCGAGAAGCAGATCCAGGTGCTGTCGGCGCAGCCGGCCAAGAACGCCGCGTTCGCCTCGGCGCTCGGCATCCAGCCGACGGCCGTGCCGGCGTACCTGCGCTCCCTCACCCCGG
>NZ_JBSGXB010000135.1:0-18965 GCF_053609185.1 Streptomyces sp. NPDC054956
GGTTCAGTGCCGCGCGGGCTACTTCGCCCCGGCGTCGGTCCCCGGCTCCGCCGGGCCCTCCGCCTCGGCGGCCGCGGGTGCCTCGGCGTCGGCCTTCGGCGCCGCCTCAGCGGGCTCCGCCGCGGCCTCGGTCTCGGCAGCGGGCTCCGCCTTGGCGGGCTCGGCCTTCGCCTCTGCGTCGGTCCCCGGCTCCGCCGGGGTCTCCGCCTCGGCGGCCGCAGATGCCTCGGCCGCGGCCTCTGCATCCGCCTCGACCTTCGCTTCAGCCTCGACCTTCGCTTCAGCCTCGGCCTCGGCCTTGGCCTTCGCCTCGGCGTCCGCCTTCGCCTTGGCGGCCTCGGCCGCAGCCTTCGCCTCCGCCTCGGCAGCCGCAGCCGCAGCCGCAGCCGCAGCCGCAGCCTCGGCCTCGGCCTCCGCCTCGGCCTCCGCGAGAGCCGCCGCCTCCGCCAGTTCGGCCTCCGTCGGTTCCGGGGCCTTCACCGATTCCAGCAGGAGCTGGGCCACGTCCACGACCGTGACGTGTTCCTTCGCCTGGCCGTCGTTCTTCTTGCCGTTGACCGAGTCGGTCAGCATCACCAGGCAGAACGGGCAGGCCGTCGAGACGATGTCCGGGTTCAGGGACAGGGCCTCGTCGACGCGCTCGTTGTTGATGCGCTTGCCGATCCGCTCCTCCATCCACATCCGCGCGCCACCGGCGCCGCAGCAGAAGCCCCGCTCCTTGTGGCGGTGCATCTCCTGCTGGCGCAGGCCCGGCACGGCCGACATGATCTCGCGCGGCGGCGTGTAGACCTTGTTGTGCCGGCCCAGGTAGCACGGGTCGTGGTACGTGATCAGCCCGTCGACCGGGGTCACCGGCGTGAGGCGGCCCTCGTCGATCAGGTGCTGGAGCAGCTGCGTGTGGTGGATGACCTCGTACTCGCCGCCCAGCTGCGGGTACTCGTTCGCGATGGTGTTGAAGCAGTGCGGGCAGGTGGAGACGATCCGCTTCGCCGACTTCGGCTTCTTCGTCGACTCGTCCTCGTCGTCCTCGCCGAACGCCGCGTTCAGCATCGCGACGTTCTCCGAGGCCAGCTGCTGGAACAGCGGCTCGTTGCCGAGGCGGCGCGGGGAGTCACCCGTGCACTTCTCGTCGCCGCCCATGATCGCGAACTTGACGCCCGCGATGTTCAGCAGCTCCGCGAAGGCCTTCGTGGTCTTCTTCGCCCGGTCCTCGAGAGCGCCCGCGCAGCCGACCCAGTACAGGTAGTCGTACTCGGAGAGGTCCTCCGCGTCCTTGCCGATGATCGGGACCTCGAAGTCCACCTCCTTGGTCCACTCGACGCGCTGCTTCTTCGCGAGGCCCCAGGGGTTGCCCTTCTTCTCCAGGTTCTTGAGCATCGTGCCCGCCTCGGACGGGAACGCGCTCTCGATCATCACCTGGTAGCGCCGCATGTCGACGATGTGGTCGATGTGCTCGATGTCGACCGGGCACTGCTCGACGCACGCGCCGCACGTGGTGCAGGACCACAGGACGTCGGGGTCGATGACCCCGTTCTCCTCGGCCGTGCCGATCAGCGGGCGCTCGGCCTCGGCCAGCGCCGCCGCCGGCACGTTGGCCAGCTGCTCCGCCGTCGCCTTCTCGTTGCCCTCCATGTCCTTGCCGCCGCCCGCGAGCAGGTACGGGGCCTTGGCGTGCGCGTGGTCGCGCAGCGACATGATCAGGAGCTTCGGGGAGAGGGGCTTGCCCGTGTTCCAGGCCGGGCACTGCGACTGGCAGCGACCGCACTCCGTGCAGGTGGAGAAGTCGAGGATGCCCTTCCACGAGAACTGCTCGACCTGGGAGACGCCGAAGTTGTCGTCCTCGCCCGGGTCCTCGAAGTCGATGACCTTCCCGCCGCTGGTCATCGGCTGCAGCGCGCCGAGCGCCGTGGCGCCGTCCGCGTTGCGCTTGAACCAGATGTTGGGGAAGCCGAGGAAGCGGTGCCAGGCCACGCCCATGTTCGTGTTCAGCGAGACGACGATCATCCAGATCATCGAGACGCCGATCTTGATCATCGCGGTGAGGTAGATCGCGTTCTGCAGTCCGGCGAACGAGAGGCTCTTGAAGGCCAGCACCAGCGGGTACGAGGCGAAGTACGCCGGCTCGTAGCCCTCGACGTGGTGGATCGCGCCCTCGAGGCCGCGCAGGCACAGGATGGCGAGGCCGATGGTGAGGATGACGTACTCGACGAAGTACGCCTGCCAGGACTTCGAGCCGGCGAAGCGCGACTTGCGGCCGGCCCGGGAGGGCAGCGACAGCAGTCGGATCGCCATCAGCACGACGATGCCGACGACCGTCATCAGGCCGATGAACTCGGTGTAGAGCTCGAAGGGCAGGAAGTCGCCGACGATCGGCAGCAGCCAGTCCGCCTTGAAGAGCTGCCCGAACGCCTGGACCAGGGTGGGCGGCAGGGTCAGGAAGCCGATCGCGACGAACCAGTGCGCGAAGCCGACGAGGCCCCAGCGGTTCATCCGGCTGTGGCCGAGGAACTCCCGGACCAGGGTGAGCGTTCGTGCCTTCGGGTCGTCCGTACGGCTGCCGGCCGGTACGGGCTGTCCGAGCTTCACGAAGCGGTAGATCTGCGCCACGGCTCGGGCGAGCAGCGCGACGCCGACCACCGTCAGGACCAGCGACACGATGATCGCGGCGAGTTGCATGGAGGGGCTCCTCGGGCGGCACTTACTAAGCGGTAACTTATCCAGTCAAGGCTTGAGGTTACCCAGTCCCGACGCCGCAATGTAGCCGAGCGCGCGGTGATCTGCGTCGCTCAGGGTCGCCTGTGCCGCCAGGCCGCCCCCGGGGTCTGCGCGAGGATCTCCAGGTCCATTCCCAGCCAGTGGTTCTCCACATAGTGCCGGTCGAGCAGGTCCATCTCCTCCCACGGCAGGTCCGAACGTGCGCTCACCTGCCACAAACCGGTCATTCCGGGCCGTACGAGGAGCCGCTCGGACCGGCCGGGCGCGCCGTCCGCGGGCGGCGGCGGCTCCGGGCGCGGCCCGACCAGCGACATCTCCCCGCGCGCCACGTTGAGCAGCTGGGGCAGCCCGTCCAGCGCGCACCGCTCCAGCGCCGCCCCGGCCCGGCCCTTGCCGACCCGGAACCGCCAGGCCCGGTACGGCCGCCCGGCCAGTCCGGCCGCCGGTTCGCGTACGAGGACCCGTGCGCCCTGGGCCGCGTACAGCAGGCCGGCGATCAGCAGGAGGGGTACGAGGAGCACCCCGAGCAGGAGCGTCGACCCTGCGAGGTCGAGCACCCGCTTGGCAGATGGCCTGGCCGGCCGCGGGATGTGGAGGGCGGCGATGGTCAGGTGCATACCGGCACCGTGCCGGTGCCTCCGGCGGTTGTGCGGTTGCCGCGCGGCTGCGGTGACCCGTTCGGGTGCGGCGCCGCCGCCGGGGCTCCGCCCCGGACCCCGCGCCTCACGCGCCGGCGGGGCCGAATTTGGCTGATGCCCGCATGGTTGCGCGTAAGGAGCGCCTAAAGGTTGAGCCCCCTCGACTCAGCTCTGTTGACGCACGGTCCGGGTTGGTGCATTCTTGAGTCTGTTCCACTCAAGTCAGCTGGAGGAATCAAAATGGCACGTGCGGTCGGCATCGACCTGGGCACCACTAACTCCGTCGTCAGCGTTCTGGAAGGCGGCGAGCCCACCGTCATCACCAACGCCGAGGGCGCCAGGACCACGCCGTCCGTCGTCGCCTTCGCCAAGAACGGCGAGGTCCTCGTCGGCGAGGTGGCCAAGCGCCAGGCGGTCACGAACGTGGACCGGACCATCCGCTCCGTCAAGCGCCACATGGGCACTGACTGGAAGATCAACCTGGATGGCAAGGACTTCAACCCGCAGCAGATGAGCGCCTTCATCCTGCAGAAGCTGAAGCGCGACGCCGAGGCGTACCTGGGCGAGAAGGTCACGGACGCGGTCATCACCGTCCCGGCCTACTTCAACGACTCCGAGCGTCAGGCGACGAAGGAGGCCGGCGAGATCGCGGGCCTGAACGTCCTTCGCATCGTCAACGAGCCGACCGCCGCCGCCCTGGCGTACGGCCTCGACAAGGACGACCAGACCATTCTCGTCTTCGACCTCGGTGGCGGCACCTTCGACGTCTCGCTCCTCGAGATCGGCGACGGCGTCGTCGAGGTGAAGGCCACCAACGGTGACAACCACCTCGGTGGCGACGACTGGGACCAGCGCGTCGTCGACTACCTGGTGAAGCAGTTCCAGAACGGCCACGGCGTCGACCTGTCCAAGGACAAGATGGCGCTCCAGCGTCTGCGCGAGGCCGCCGAGAAGGCGAAGATCGAGCTGTCCTCCTCCACGGAGACCTCGATCAACCTGCCCTACATCACGGCTTCCGCCGAGGGCCCGCTGCACCTGGACGAGAAGCTCACGCGCGCCCAGTTCCAGCAGCTGACCGCCGACCTGCTCGAGCGCTGCAAGAACCCGTTCCACAACGTCATCAAGGACGCGGGCATCAACCTGTCCGAGATCGACCACGTGGTCCTCGTCGGCGGCTCCACCCGCATGCCGGCCGTCGCCGAGCTCGTCAAGGAGCTCACCGGCGGTCAGGACGCCAACAAGGGCGTCAACCCGGACGAGGTCGTCGCCCTCGGCGCGACCCTCCAGGCGGGCGTGCTCAAGGGTGAGGTCAAGGACGTCCTGCTCCTCGACGTGACCCCGCTGTCCCTCGGCATCGAGACCAAGGGAGGGATCATGACCAAGCTCATCGAGCGCAACACCACGATCCCGACCAAGCGGTCCGAGATCTTCACGACGGCCGAGGACAACCAGCCGTCCGTGCAGATCCAGGTCTACCAGGGCGAGCGCGAGATCGCGGCGTACAACAAGAAGCTCGGTATGTTCGAGCTGACCGGCCTGCCGCCGGCCCCGCGTGGCGTCCCGCAGATCGAGGTCTCCTTCGACATCGACGCGAACGGCATCATGCACGTGACCGCGAAGGACCTCGGCACGGGCAAGGAGCAGAAGATGACCGTCACCGGCGGCTCTTCCCTCGCCAAGGACGAGGTCGACCGCATGCGCCAGGAGGCCGAGCAGTACGCGGACGAGGATTCCCGTCGCAAGGAGGCGGCCGAGTCCCGCAACCAGGGCGAGCAGCTCGTCTACCAGACGGAGAAGTTCGTCAAGGACAACGAGGACAAGGTCCCGGCCGAGGTCAAGGACGAGGTCGAGGCCTCCATCGCCGAGCTGAAGGAAAAGCTCAAGGGCGAGGACACCGCCGAGATCCGCACCGCGACCGAGAAGCTCGCCGCGGTCAGCCAGAAGCTGGGCCAGGCGATCTACGCCGACGCGCAGGCCGCCCAGGGTGCCGCCGGTGCCGCGGGCGCCGACGCCGGCCAGGCCAAGGCCGACGACGACGTCGTCGACGCCGAGATCGTCGACGACGAGAAGCCGAAGGGCGGCGCTGCCTGATGTCGGAGGAGACCGCGGGCTTCGAGGAGAAGCCCGAAGTCCCCACCGGCGCGGGCGCGGACGACGCGGCCGCCGAGCCGAAGACCGCCGACTCCTCGAAGGAGAAGTCGGCGGCTCCGGCCGGGGACGTAAGCGCGGATGTGGCCCTGCTCGCCCAGCTGGACCAGGCCCGTACGGCGCTCGGTGAGCGCACCACGGACCTCCAGCGGTTGCAGGCGGAGTACCAGAACTACCGCCGTCGTGTGGAGCGGGACCGGATCGCCGTCAAGGAGATCGCGGTCGCGTCCCTCCTGACGGAGCTCCTCCCGACCCTGGACGACATCGGCCGGGCGCGGGAACATGGCGAGCTGGTCGGCGGCTTCAAGTCGGTGGCCGAATCGCTGGAGACCGCGGCGGCCAAGATGGGCCTGCAGCAGTTCGGCAAGGAGGGCGAGCCCTTCGACCCGACGATCCACGAGGCCCTGATGCACTCGTACGCGCCGGACGTCACCGAGGACACCTGCGTGGCGATCCTGCAGCCGGGGTACCGGATCGGCGAGCGTACGATCCGCCCCGCGCGGGTCGCGGTGGCCGAGCCCCAGCCGGGCACGGCGCCGAAGTCCGAGGCCGCGGAGGCCGATGCCTCGTCGGACCCGTCGGACAAGGACGCGGATGCCCCCGACAAGGGCTGAAGCTGAACACGTAGTACTGAAGGCACGAGAGGAGGGACACCGGGGATGAGCACGAAGGACTTCGTCGAGAAGGACTACTACAAGGTTCTCGGTGTCCCGAAGGACGCCACCGAGGCCGAGATCAAGAAGGCGTACCGGAAGCTCGCCCGCGAGTTCCACCCGGACGCCAACAAGGGCGACGCCTCGGCCGAGGAGCGCTTCAAGGAGATCTCCGAGGCGAACGACATCCTCGGCGACGCCAAGAAGCGCAAGGAGTACGACGAGGCCCGCGCCCTGTTCGGCAACGGGGGCTTCCGCCCCGGTCCGGGCGGGGGCGGCGGCTCGTTCAACTTCGACCTCGGCGACCTCTTCGGCGGTCAGCAGCCGGGCGGCGCGGGCGGCGGCTTCGGCGGCGGCCTGGGCGACGTCTTCGGTGGCCTGTTCAACCGCGGCGGCGCCGGCGCGGGTGCGGGAACCCGTACCCAGCCGCGCCGCGGCCAGGACATCGAGTCGGAGGTCACCCTCTCCTTCACGGAGGCGGTGGACGGGGCCACGGTCCCGCTCCGGATGTCCTCGCAGTCGCCCTGCAAGGCCTGCTCGGGCACCGGCGACAAGAACGGCACGCCCCGCGTGTGCCCGACCTGCGTCGGCACCGGACAGGTCTCGCGCGGCAGCGGCGGCGGCTTCTCGCTGACCGACCCCTGCGCGGACTGCAAGGGCCGCGGCCTGATCGCCGAGACCCCCTGCGACGTCTGCAAGGGCAGCGGCCGGGCCCGTTCCTCCCGCACCATGCAGGTCCGGATCCCGGCGGGGGTCTCCGACTCCCAGCGGATCCGGCTGCGCGGCAAGGGAGCCCCGGGCGAGCGCGGCGGCCCCTCCGGCGACCTCTACGTCGTCGTGCACGTCGACGCGCACCCGGTCTTCGGCCGCAAGGACGACAACCTCACGGTGACCGTCCCGGTGACGTTCGCGGAGGCGGCGCTGGGAGCCGACATCAAGGTCCCGACCCTGAACGGCCCCTCGGTGACGCTGAAGCTGCCCCCGGGCACCCCCAACGGCCGTACGATGCGGGCCCGCGGCAAGGGCGCGGTCCGCAAGGACGGCACCCGCGGCGACCTGCTCGTCACGGTGGAGGTGGCGGTCCCGGCCGAGTCCGAGCTGAACGACAAGGCCCGTGAGGCCCTGGAGCTGTACCGCGAGGCGATGGAGTCCCAGGACCCGCGCTCCGCGCTGTTCGAGTCCGCGAAGGGAGCATGACATGGACGGCCGCCGCAGGAGCCACTACCAGCTCACGGACGACACACCGGTGTACGTGATCTCGGTGGCCGCCCAGCTCTCGGGTCTGCACCCGCAGACCCTGCGCCAGTACGACCGCCTCGGCCTGGTCTCCCCGGACCGCACGGCCGGGCGCGGCCGGCGCTACTCGGCCCGCGACATCGAGCTGCTCCGCACGGTGCAGGCGCTGTCGCAGGACGAGGGCATCAACCTGGCCGGTATCAAGCGGATCATCGAGCTGGAGAACCAGGTCGCCGCGCTCCAGCAGCGCGTGGCCGAGCTCTCCAGCGCGGTCGACGGCGCGGCCGCCGTCCTCCAGCAGCGCGAGGCCCAGGTCCACGCCTCGTACCGCCGCGACCTGGTCCCGTACCAGCCCCCGCATCCGGGCAACGCCCTGGTGGTCTGGCGTCCGGCCCCGAAGCGCCCGCTGGACTGAGCCCGTCCCGCAGACGGACCCGTACGTACGAGGAAGGCCCCGCCCGGATGATCCGGGCGGGGCCTTCCTCATGTACCAGGTCCGGCCCGACATGGTCTCGGGCCGGCCGCCGGCGTACTCGGCGGTGCTGGAGTGCGGAGATGTACATCCACCCGGGGGTCGGAACCGGCCAGTTCGACGTGTGCCGCCGGCAATGCCGACGCCGGCTGCGAGTGGCTCATTCAGGGCGGCACGCCCGCGTTCCGCGCCCTGCGCGCCGCCCTCAGAGCTCGTGGTCCTCCAGGATTCCCGACTGTGCGATGAGGAAGCCGAGTTGGGCCCGGCTGCCGCTGCCCAGCGAGGCCGCCAGCTTGGCGATGTGGGCCCGGCAGGTCCGTACGTTCATCCCCAGCCGGCGCGCGATGGCCTCGTCCACGTGCCCCTCGATGAGGAGCTGGGCGATGGACCGCTGGACGCCTGAGATGCCGCCGGGGGTGTGCCGGTAGGTGACCTCCGCCGTCAGCGGCACGGCGCGGTGCCACAGCTGCTCGAACACCTTGATGAGGTAGTCGACCAGCCCCGGATGGCGCAGCTCCAGGGCCGTGCGCCGGTCGTCGCTGGTGGGGATGAACGCCACGGTGCGGTCGAAGATCATGAGACGCTCTATGAGTTCCTCGAGCGTGCGGATCTCCACCTTCCCCGCGGAGATCCGGTCCACGTAGGCGAGCGTGCCCTGGCTGTGCCGCACCGTGTGCTGGTAGAGCGTACGGATCCGCACCCCGCGGTTGACCAGTGGCGCGGCGCGCTCCAGCGCCTCCGTGAGCACGGATGTGGAGCGGGCCCCGCCCGGCTGTACGGTCAGCACTTCGGTGTGGCACTCGGCGGTGGCCATGTCGAGGGCCGCGTGGATCTGGTCGAAGCCCTCCAGCACGGTGATGGCGTGGGTGTTCGCGGGGCTCTGGGCGCTGATGGCCAGAAACGGCTCGAATGCGTCGGTGAGATCTATGGTGTCTCGGCGGCGGTCCTGAATCTCGCGTTCGAGCGGGTGGAGCCGCTGGGCGAGTGCGACGGACGGCGGAACCGCGCGCAGTTGGTTCGCGTCATCGGGGTCGGGTCTCAGTAGAGCGAATTCGAGCAGGCAGGGGGCGTTCTCGACTTCGCTGCGCGCGACCCGGCCGGTGCTCAGCGCCGCCGTGTAGAGCCGCGTCCCCTCGGTGCACATGGACGTGACGGGGTGGGGATGTGTCGGTTTTGTGTCGCTTCTGGGCAAATCTCCACCCCCCAGGGTCCTGAACATGCAAGAACATGATGCATCGTCCCTGTGGCAGTGACGTGCCCGAATGAGCCATCGTCTGACACGCGGGGGAGAAGATTTCCATCAAGTGAGGACGAAGCCGACCATGTACAAGAGAATGCTTCGCTCGGTACTTGCCATTGGGTTCTCCGCTGTTGCGGTCTTTGGGGCAGTCAGTGCCGTCGGCGGGGACGTGGGGGGCACCGACACGCTCGCCGGGACGATAGGCAAGCCGGATCTCGGCTGGGACTCGGCTCCCAACGATCTCGGCACTGCCACCACCGCATCCACCAACGACCTTGGCTGGGACTGATGACCCCCGACGACAGCGGCTTCCGCCGCGAAATGGCCTCCGCGTACCGCTCGGGCTGGCAGTTCATCGATCTCACCAGCGCCATTCCTTATGCCGGTGACTCGCTGAAGGTCACCCTGTTCGGTCAGCCGATCATCGTCGTCCGCGAGGAGGACGAGGACGTCCGGGCCTACCGGTGTCTTCGTCGCCCGCGCGGCGCCCCGCAGCCCGTCCGCTGCGAAATCCGGTACGGCATGGTCTTCGTCAATCTGGACCAGCGTGATCACCAGCTGTTTGAGCCCGAATCCGCCGCCACCCCCCGCAGTGCCTGAAGCGATTCCCCCGTCGTCGCCGATCGCTCAGGCGCTACCCCCACACAGCGACGCCATCGTGGACCTGACCACGATGGCGTCGCTGTGATGTCCGTGTCCAGTAGTTGAACCGGACAAGGTCGAACAAAGCGCGGCCGGAGTGCCCGCCTATGCCCGCCCCATCGCCCGGTCCAGGGTGATCTCCATGACCACGCGGTCCGGGTTCGGCGACGGCGTCCGCCCGTAGCGCTCCGCGTAGCGGCGTACCGCCTCCGCGACCGAGGCCTCGTCCGTACGGATCACCGCGCGGCCCTCCAGGGTCGCCCAGCGGCGCCCCTCCATCTGGCACACCGCGACCCGGGCCCCGCCCCGCGCGCCGGCGTCCGTGCCCTGCGCCGCCAGGACGTTGCGGATCTTCTTGCTGTGCTTGTTGCTGATCACCCGCGCCAGCCCGGCTTCCGGGTCGTACGTCACGCCCACCGGAACCACGTGCGGGGTGCCGTCGGGGCGCGGGGTCGTCAGGGTGCACACGTGCCGCTCCCGCCAGAAGGCGAGGTACTCGGGCGTCGGGTTGAGTACGTCATGAGCTGTGGAGGATGCCGACATGTCCGAAGGGTACGATCCCCAGCCTTGAGTGGAATAGACTCAACTTTGTGCAGGTTATCCGTGTGAACCAGGGTGAACTGAACTACCGGCAAGCCCGCACACCGACGGATGGAGAGGAGAAGCAGCCGTGGACGCCGAGCTGACCAACAGGAGCCGGGACGCACTGAACGCGGCCACCAGCAGGGCCGTCAAGGACGGACACGCGGACCTGACCCCCGCGCACCTGCTGCTGGCGCTGCTCGCCGGCGAGGACAACGAGAACGTCACCGACCTGCTGGTCGCGACCGACGCCGACCTGGTCGCCGTACGCACCGGGGCCGAGCGGCTGCTCGCCGCCCTGCCCAGCGTCACGGGCTCCACGGTCGCGCCCCCGCAGCCCACGCGCGAGCTGCTCGCCGTACTGGCCGAGGCCGACGCGCAGGCCGGGAAGCTCGGCGACGAGTACCTCTCCACCGAACACCTGCTCATCGCCATCGCCGCCAAGGGCGGCGCGGCCGGTGAGCTCCTGACCACCCAGGGCGCGAGCGCGAAGAAGCTGCTCGCCGCCTTCGAGAACGCACGAGGAGGACGGCGGGTGACCTCCCCCGACCCCGAGGGCCAGTACAAGGCCCTGGAGAAGTTCGGCACCGACTTCACGGCGGCCGCCCGCGAGGGCAAGCTCGACCCGGTCATCGGCCGCGACCAGGAGATCCGGCGCGTCGTCCAGGTCCTCTCCCGCCGCACGAAGAACAACCCGGTGCTCATCGGCGAGCCCGGCGTCGGCAAGACGGCCGTCGTCGAGGGCCTCGCCCAGCGCATCGTCAAGGGCGACGTCCCGGAGTCCCTGAAGAACAAGCGGCTCGTCTCCCTCGACCTCGGCGCCATGGTCGCCGGCGCCAAGTACCGCGGCGAGTTCGAGGAGCGCCTCAAGACCGTCCTCTCGGAGATCAAGTCCAGCGACGGCCAGATCATCACCTTCATCGACGAGCTGCACACGGTCGTCGGCGCGGGCGCCGGCGGCGACTCCGCCATGGACGCGGGCAACATGCTCAAGCCCATGCTGGCCCGCGGCGAACTGCGCATGGTCGGTGCGACCACCCTCGACGAGTACCGCGAGCGGATCGAGAAGGACCCGGCGCTGGAGCGGCGCTTCCAGCAGGTGCTGGTCGCCGAGCCGAGCGTCGAGGACACCATCGCGATCCTGCGCGGGCTCAAGGGCCGCTACGAGGCCCACCACAAGGTGGTCATCAACGACAGCGCCCTGGTGGCCGCGGCCACCCTCTCCGACCGGTACATCACCTCCCGGTTCCTGCCCGACAAGGCCATCGACCTCGTCGACGAGGCCGCGTCCCGGCTGCGCATGGAGATCGACTCCTCCCCGCTGGAGATCGACGAGCTCCAGCGCTCCGTGGACCGCCTGCGGATGGAGGAGCTGGCCCTGAACAACGAGTCGGACCCCGCCTCCCGCGAGCGCCTCGACAAGATCCGCAAGGACCTCGCCGACAAGGAGGAGGACCTGCGGGGCCTCACCGCCCGCTGGGAGAAGGAGAAGCAGTCCCTCAACCGGGTCGGCGAGCTCAAGGAGCGCCTGGACGACCTGCGCGGCCAGGCCGAGCGGGCCCAGCGCGACGGCGACTTCGACACCGCCTCCCAGCTGCTCTACGGGGAGATCCCGGCCCTGGAGCGCGAGCTGGAGGAGGCCACCGAGGCCGAGGCCGAGGTCTCCAAGGACACGATGGTCAAGGACGAGGTCGGCCCGGACGACATCGCCGACGTCGTGGGCGCCTGGACGGGCATCCCGGCCGGCCGCCTGCTGGAGGGCGAGACCCAGAAGCTCCTGCGCATGGAGGAGGAGCTGGGCCGCCGCCTGATCGGCCAGGGCGAGGCCGTGCGGGCCGTCTCCGACGCCGTACGCCGCACCCGCGCGGGCATCGCGGACCCGGACCGCCCGACCGGCTCGTTCCTCTTCCTCGGCCCCACGGGCGTCGGCAAGACGGAGCTGGCCAAGGCCCTCGCCGACTTCCTCTTCGACGACGAGCGGGCGATGGTCCGCATCGACATGTCGGAGTACTCCGAGAAGCACAGCGTGGCCCGGCTCGTCGGGGCGCCGCCCGGGTACGTGGGCTACGAGGAGGGCGGCCAGCTGACGGAGGCCGTCCGGCGCCGTCCGTACTCGGTGGTCCTGCTGGACGAGGTGGAGAAGGCCCACCCCGAGGTCTTCGACATCCTGCTCCAGGTCCTCGACGACGGCCGCCTCACCGACGGCCAGGGCCGGACCGTGGACTTCCGCAACACCATCCTGATCCTGACCTCGAACCTGGGCAGCCAGTTCTTGATGGATCCCTCCACAGCTGTGGAGGAGAAGAAGGCCCGGGTCCTGGACGTGGTCAGGGCCTCCTTCAAGCCGGAGTTCCTCAACCGCCTCGACGACCTGGTGGTCTTCTCCGCCCTCAGCGAGTCCGAGCTGGCCCACATCGCGGAGCTCCAGATCGGCCGCCTCGCCAAGCGGCTGGCCGACCGCCGGCTCACCCTGGACGTCACGCCCGAGGCCCTGGCCTGGCTGGCGGACAAGGGCAACGACCCGGCGTACGGCGCCCGCCCGCTGCGCCGCCTGATCCAGACGGCGATCGGCGACCGCCTGGCCAAGGAGATCCTCTCCGGCGAGGTCAAGGACGGGGACACCGTCCGCGTCGCCGTGGCGGGGGACGACCTCCTGGTGGGCAAGGCGCTCTGATCCCCTCCAAGGGCCCCCGAACGGACACACGTCCTCTTACGGGGGCCCTACTCCTGTCCGCCCGGAGCGGATCGTGGCTGCGGGGGTGGACACGGGGTGGGCGCGATGGGGGAGGATGGCCGCATCCGCACGAAGGGAAGTCACACGGTGAGCATCGACCCGGCCTCGATTCCGAACTTCGGAGGGCAGCAGCCCGATCCGCAGGCCACAGGACCGGCGGGCCCCGTCGTCCCCGACCAGGACCTCGTGAAGCAGCTCCTGGAGCAGATGGAGCTCAAGTACGTCGTCGACGACGAGGGTGACCTCGCGGCGCCGTGGGAGGACTTCCGCACGTACTTCATGTTCCGCGGCGAGGACGAGCAGCAGGTCTTCTCCGTACGGACCTTCTACGACCGCCCGCACAAGATCGAGGAGAAGGCCCAGCTCCTCGAGTCGATCGACGACTGGAACCGCCGCACGCTGTGGCCGAAGGTCTACAGCCACACGCACGACGACGGCTCCGTCCGCCTGATCGGCGAGGCGCAGATGCTCATCGGCACCGGCGTCAGCCTGGAGCACTTCGTGTCCTCCACGGTCAGCTGGGTCCGCGCGTCGATCGAGTTCGACAAGTGGCTCGTCGAGCAGTTCGGCCTGGAGAAGGAAGTCGACTCCGCGTCCGACGACAAGGACGGCGAGGACGGCGACAGCGAGACCAACTAGGTCTCCGTCGCTCCCCTCACGGAGCCACCCCGGACGCGAGCAGCAGGTACGGCCCGTATCCGTAGCTGAGCCCGGCCAGCACCGCGGTCACCACGACCGCGGTGCGCGGCCGGGCTTTCGCCATGAGGGCCGCCACCGGCAGCAGCAGCGGGAACGCGGGCAGCAGGAACCGCGGCTTCGATTCGAAGAACCCGGCGCCGCCGTAGGTCATCAGCAGCAGGACGCCGGTGTACACGAGCAGCGGCAGCGGGGTCCGGCGGTCCGCCGCCAGCAGGCCGGCGAGCACCAGCGCGGCCACCAGCAGCACCACCGTCACGTACGTGGCGAGCTCCACGTGCGCGCCGGTCAGCGCGTGCCGGGCCGAGGCCAGCGCCCCGGCCCCGAAGTCGAAGCGCGAGCCCCAGCCGCTCTGCACGGCGAAGTACCCGCCGAGCGGATCACCCCGGTGCACGCCGACCAGCAGGACGTACGAGGCCCAGCCCGCGGGAGCCGCGAGCGCGGCGGCCCACACCCGCGCGGGCGCGCGGCCCCGCCGCAGGAAGACCTCGTACGCGGCGGCCGCCACCACGGCGGCGGCGACCGCGATCCCGGTGGGCCGGGTCAGCCCGGCGAGCACGGCCAGCCCCGCCGCCCACCCCCAGCGGCCCCGCAGCAGGGCGTACAGGGCCCAGGCGGCGAAGGCGGCCAGCAGGGCCTCGGTGTAGGCCAGGGTCAGCATCAGGGCGTGCGGGAGCACGGCCCACAGCGCCACGAGCAGCAGCCCGGCGCGGGCCCCCAGCAGATGCGCCCCCACCCGGTACACCCCGACGGCCGCCGCACCGGCTGCGACCCAGGCGACGGCGATCGCGGCGGTGGTCAGGGAGCCCGGCAGCACCAGGGAGGCGCAGCGGATGAGGACGGGGTAGAGCGGGAAGAAGGCGGAGTCGCTCTGCACGGACCCGATCGCGGGCCAGATCTGGGTCCGGCCGTAGCCGTGCTCGGCGATCCGCAGGTACCAGACGGAGTCCCAGGACTCTCCGAGCACCCGTACGGGGCTGCGCCCGGCCCACCAGGCCGCGACGGCGACGGCCAGCACCCCGGCCCCGCGCACGGCGGCGTACACCCCGAGGGCGAGCAGGAGGCCCCGGCGGCCCCCGGGCCGGCTCCCGCCGGCCCCGGTGCGGCCCGTGGGCCCGGTGCGGCCGACGCGTCCGCGGAGCCCGGTCCGTATGCCGCTCGACACCGTCGCCATGCATCCCGACTTTCCTGGTCTCGCCTGAGTACGCTCATCGGATGATGAGAGCTTCCGGCACGTTCAAGGTCGTCAGCTTCACTCCGGCACCGCTCACCCCGGACCCTCCGGTGGAGACGGGGCTCCCGGTCGGAGTCGCCACGATGGAGAAACACTACGAGGGCGAAACCCTCACGGGTCGCTCGGCCACGCTCTTCACGGCCGCCTTCGACCAGGAGGCGGGCGTCGGCAGCTACGTGGCCATGGAGTCCTTCGAAGGCGCCCTCGCCGGCCGCGAGGGCGCCTTCAACTTCGTCCACTCGGCCGCCACGGACGGCGGCCCCACCCGCGGCGCCGAACACTTCGCGATCGTCCCGGGCAGCGGCACGGCCGCCCTGAAGGGCATCACGGGCGCGGGCGGCCTGCGCGTCGACGAGGACGGCACCCACCGCATCTGGTTCGACTACGACCTCCCGTAGCCCGGCCCCGGCGCCCTCGGGGGCCTCCGCCCCGGGGCGCGGCCCGGCTCAGAGGCGGCGCAGGCGCTGAACCGCCTCCTCCAGGACGTCCGTGCGCTTGCAGAAGGGCAAGGCATGAGCACGGAGCACCAGGGAAAACTCTGGCACTCAGAACACAATCTGAGTACAGTCTGAGTATGAGCCTTGCTTACCTGGGAGCCGAGCCCGAATCGGTTTCGTTCACGGATCTGTCGAGAAACCCGAAGGCCGTAGCCGCCCGGGCTGCCGCCCTCGGCGCTCTGCGTGTCACGCATCGGGATGCGCCCGACATGGTGCTGACGACGGCCGTGCACGCGGAGCGCACCGAGGAGAACCTCACGACGGCGTCGCGGCTCTTCCTCGCACTCATGAAGCACGATGACGGAGCCCGGTCGCTCCTGCTGGCGCTGCCCGAAGTCTTCCCGTGGGTGCGGCACCTGGACGACGAAGAGATGCGCGCGTTCACCGTGGAACTTCTGGAAGCGTTTTCCGATGCGGCGGAGCTGGGTGCGCGGGAGGCCGTGCACCGCGCGCTCGTCTCCTGGAGGGCGACGGCTCGTATCAACGCGGATCCGGAGCAGCTCAAGGAGGCTTTGCGTCCGCTCGACGGGGATGACCTGGGGCCGGTCGAGGTGGGCGGGTGAGCCCGAAGAAGGGCGATCGGGTCAGCGTTCCACCCCTGAGCGGATGGAACGTCGTCTTCGGGACCACGGAGGCGGTGACGGGGTGGGAGGAGCTGTGTCGCGTGGCACTGCCCAGTGCCCACCGGTGCCTGGAGGCGTTGCGGACCGACCCGGTGTCGCGTGACAACTGGAATCGTCAGCACCAGTTGCGCGGGAGGCTCGCGACCAAGGAGTGGAAGGGCTCCGCGCTGGAGCAGTGGGAGTTCGAGGTCACGAGTGGCGGCCGCGTGCGCTACCTGGTCAGCCCTGAGACGTCGACCGTAGTCATGGTCTACGCGTCCACGAGACACCCCAAGGACACCGAGTAACTCGTGCTGCCCGTGCGGCACGGGCACCGGCTGAGAGGCCGGGCCCTGTGCCCGCACGTCCATCTGGCTCGCGCTCAGCGAGTCAGCCGACCGAGGCGCTGAACCGCCTCCTCCAGGACGTCCGTGCGCTTGCAGAAGGCCCAGCGGACCTGGGTGGCGCCCGCCGCCTTGTCGTCGTAGAAGACCTGGTTCGGAATGGCCACCACCCCGCACCGCTCGGGCAGCGCCCGGCAGAAGGCCAGGCCGTCCGTCTCGCCGAGCGGGGTGATGTCCGTGGTGAGGAAGTACGTGCCCTGCGGGCGGTAGACCTCGAAGCCGGCCGCCGCGAGGCCTTCGGCGAGCAGGTCGCGCTTGGCGGCCAGGTCCGCGCGGAAGGACGCGAAGTAGGAGTCCGGCAGGGCCAGGGCCTCCGCGATCGCGTACTGGAAGGGGCCGGAGGAGACGTAGGTCAGGAACTGCTTCGCCGAGCGGACCGCCGTCACCAGCTCCGGGGTCCCGGTCACCCAGCCGACCTTCCAGCCGGTGAAGGAGAAGGACTTCCCGGCGGAGGAGATGGTGAGCGTGCGCTCGCGCATGCCCGGCAGGCCGGCCAGCGGGGTGTGGGCGCCCTCGAAGACCAGGTGCTCGTACACCTCGTCCGTGACGACCAGCAGGTCGCGGGAGACCGCCAGCTCCGCGACCGCGGCCAGCTCGGCGGGGGTCAGGACGGTGCCCGTCGGGTTGTGCGGGGTGTTCAGCAGCAGCAGCCGGGTGCGCGGGGTCACCGCCGCGCGCAGCGCGTCCACGTCCAGGCGGAAGTCCGGGGCGCGCAGGGTGAGCGGGACGCGGACCGCGCCGGCCATCGCGATGCAGGCGGCGTACGAGTCGTAGAAGGGTTCGAGGGCGATGACCTCGTCACCCGGTTCGAGGAGGGCGAGCAGCGAGGCCGCGATGGCCTCCGTGGCGCCCGCCGTGACCAGGACCTCGGTGTCCGGGTCGTAGTCCAGGCCGTAGAAGCGCTGCTGGTGGCCGGCGATCGCGGTACGCAGCTCCGGGACGCCGGGGCCCGGCGGGTACTGGTTCCCGCGGCCGTCGTGGATCGCGCGCGCCGCCGCCTCGGCGATCTCTGCCGGGCCGTCGGTGTCGGGAAAACCCTGGCCGAGGTTGATCGACCCGGTGGCGGTGGCCAGCGCGGACATCTCCGCGAAGATCGTCGTGCCGAAGGCCGCCAGACGGCGGTTCAGGAAGGGGCGGTTGCTGCGTGCTGGAGCGCTCATGGGCGCCATCCTGCGGGGAAGCTCTGGACTTGCTCAAGTGTGCTTTGGGCCGAGCCGGCCGAGGGCATCCCCCGGTTACGCGGGACGACAGGGGATCCCGCACCCCCGGGGGACCGGGGGATGAAGGAAGGGGGGACGAGCATGGTGGTCGTCCTGGTCTTGGTCGGCATTGCCGTGTGCATCGGCTTCATCATGATCGTGGTGGTGTCGGTCCGCGCGGCCCGCAACGGGTACGCGTCCGGTGGTTCGGGCGGTTCCGGCAGCAGCAGCAGCAACAACAGCTGGTGGGCGGGTGGCGGCGACAGCGGGGGCGGCGGATCGTCCTGCGGTTCCTCGTCGTCCTCGTGCGGTTCCTCGTCCTCCTGCGGCTCCTCCTCGTCCTCCTGCGGCGGCGGCGGAGGATGCGGTTCCAGCTGACACGGGGCAGCATGGATCCGTGGCCTCCGCCGCCGAACGAGCCGGAACGAGCCGGAGCGAGCCGGAACCAGGCGGATCGAGCCGGAACGAGTCGGATCGAGCCGGACGCCCGGGGGAGCAACTTCCTTCGGGCGTCTTCTTGTTCGGGGCGCCGGTGCCGCGGATTACGGCGTACGGGCGGTTGTTGTTGAACACGTGAACTGGGTAGCCCCCGAGGGGATGTAAACCCCGTCAAGTTGGGTAAAAACGCTGTGAGTGCCGTGCCTTTCATGATTCCCTCGGTTGAGTAGACCAGTCCTCGGACCTCCCTGGACTTCCTGTGGACCCGTGCCGGTGTCCCCCCACCCGTTGACTACCGCTGGCGGGCCCCGGCCCATCTCCCTCGCGCGTTTGCGGAGCCGACTCATGCTCACGACCCTCCAGACCACCTACACCGACACGCGTGCCGCCGATCTCGCCTGGGCCCTGGGTCGGGACCGGCTGCCCGCCCTGGCCGTACTGAACCTCGAACTGGGTGGCGCGAAAGTGGAGTTGCGCCTGCTCGGAGCCTCCCATCAGGTGCTCCTGGAGGAGGGTGACGTGTACTGCTCGGAGACCGTCGCCTGCATGCCCGGCAGCAGTACCCCCCTCCCGCTCGGCGTGGCCAAGCGGGTCGGCGACTGGGAGTACGAGTTCGCCGCGCGGGTCGAGACCCTCTCGCGCGGCTCCTTCGCGGGGCGGGCGCAGGAACTGCTCGCTCTGGTCGCCGATCACCCGAACGGGCTGGCCGGCACCTTCCCGGGCAGCCCGCACGCCTTCACCGCCATGCTCGCCCAGCGCTACGAGGGGCAGGTCCGGTGGCGGACCTGGCACGCCTACCCGCAGGAGGGGCAGCTGGTGGCCACCCGTACCCCGA
>NZ_JBSGXB010000136.1:0-18899 GCF_053609185.1 Streptomyces sp. NPDC054956
GGGGGGGGGGGGCCCCCCCTGCGGCGGCCCGCGACGAAGTGGCCGCACATGCTCACGGTGTCGCGGTGGGAGTTCGCCGGGAGGGCGATAGGCGGCAGGCTGCTGGCCTCGTCTTCTTCCGCTATTTGATCAACACGGGCCGCCCCTGGGCGGGATCGGAGGGTGCCGGAAGTCTTGATCGTGTCCGCCGGCGAAGCGGTGGGCATTGTTCGAGACGCGAGGTGGGTTGCCTATGTCACCGAGTGAGGACGAGGACCGTCGCCGGGCGGAGAGGGCCCGGCAGGTGGGCCTGTTCCGCTACGGCTTGATCCAGGACCTGATCGACACGAAGCTCACGACACGCCAGCGCGGGAAACTCGCCCGTGAACTGGCCGCGAAGGAGCACACCGACCCGTTCGGCCGGCAGGTGCGGGTCGCCCGCGGCACGCTGGACCGCTGGGCCCGCCACTACCGCGCGGGCGGTTTCCCCGCGCTGGTGCCGGCCCAGCGGCAGGTCACCCCACGCACGCCGGTCGAGGTCCTGGACCTGGCGGCCGCGCTGAAGAAGGAGAACCCTGCCCGCACCGCGGCTCAGATCCAGCGGATCCTGCGGACTACGCAGGGCTGGTCGCCGACCGACCGGACGCTGCAGCGGCACTTCGCTGACGCCGGCCTGACCAGCGCCACCGGCAGCGAGAAGAGCGTGTTCGGGCGGTTCGAGGCCACCCGGGGCAACGAGCTGTGGACCGGGGACGCTCTCCACGGGCCGAAGATCGGCGGGCGGAAGACGTACTTGTTCGCGTTCATCGACGACCACAGCCGGGCGATCGTGGGCCACCGGTTCGGGTTCGCCGAGGACACCGTCCGTCTGGCCGCCGCCCTGCGGCCGGCGCTGTCTGCCCGGGGGGGTCCCGGAGTCGATCTACGTTGACAACGGGTCGGCTTTCGTGGACACGTGGCTCTTGAGGGCGTGCGCGTCCCTGGCCGTCCGGCTCACCCATTCCAAGCCCGGACGGCCGCAGGGCAGGGGGAAGATCGAACGGTTCTTCCGCACCGTCCGTGATCAGTTCCTGGTCGAGCTCGATGAGGAACGTGTCGGTCAGATTGAGCATCTCACCGAGCTGAACAGGCTTTTCACCGCGTGGGTGGAGACGGTCTATCACCGCACGGTGCACTCGGAGACGGGGCAGCCTCCGATCGAACGGTGGCTGGGTTCGATTCCCCGGCCGCTGCCGCTGCCCAGCCCCGCTGATCTTCGGGAGGCCTTTCTGTGGTCGGAGTTCCGGACCATGACGAAGACCGCGACGGTCAGCCTGCACGGCAACAGCTACGAGGTCGACCCGATGCTGGTCGGGATGAAGGTCGAGCTGGTCTTCGACCCGTTCGACCTGACCGAGATCGAGGTGAGGGCCTCGGGGAAGACGGCGGGCAAGGCCGTCCCGCATCGGGTGGGCCGTCATACCCATCCGAAGGCGAGGCCGGAGACACCGCCGGAGTCGGCCCCGCCGACTGGAATCGACTACCTCAAGATCCTCGACGAGAAGCACACGGCGAACACCGCGAAGGGCATCAACTACTCGTCCCTGATGGACGACGGGCGGGGACCGCGATGATCGACCGCGTTCAGGGGTACTTCGGTTTCACCCGCGTCCCCTTCGGCCGGAACCTGGCCCCGTCCATGCTCCACCAGCACCACTCCCACCGGGAGGCCGCCGCCCGCATCGCCTGGTGCATCAACAACCGGGCGATCGGCGTGGTCACCGGCGAGGTCGGATCCGGCAAGACGGTCGCTCTCAAAGGTGCCGTCGCCTCGCTGGATCCGGCCCGGTTCACGGTGATCTACCAGCCCAACCCCGAGGTCGGCATGCGCGGCCTCTACGACCGCATCGTCACCAGCCTGGGCGGGACGCCCAAGTTCCACCTGGCCGCTCTCGCGACCCAGGCGTCCGCCGCGCTGGCCGCGGAGGTCGACGAGCGGGGAAGGACGCCGGCCGTGGTGATCGACGAGTCGCACCTGCTCGACCACCAGGAGCTGGACGCGATCCGGATGCTCACCAACTACGACATGGACTCCACGACGCCGTTCGCGGTGTTGCTGATCGGCCAGCCCACCCTGCGCAAACGCATGAAGCACGGCGTCCTGGCGGCCCTGGACCAGCGGATCTCGATCAGTTATCAGATGCCCACGATGACGAAGGAGGAGACCTCCAGCTACATCAAGCACCACCTCACGATCGCCGGGCGAGAGGACACCCTGTTCTCCGACGACGCGGTCGAGCTGATCCACCTCACCAGCCGCGGCCTGCCCCGCTCGGTCAACAACATCGCCTGGCAGTCCCTCATCGCCGCCTTCACCGAGGAGAAGGGCATCGTCGACGAGTCCTCCACCCGGGCCGCCATCACCGAGACCCACGCGACAGAGTGAGCACGAAGCCGACACCGTGTTCACGACGACCCCGGCGGCCTGACGGCCGCCGGGGTCGTTTCATCCCGTCGCATCGACAACCAGCACGTCGCCTTCATGCTCATCTTCAGCGTCGCTCAACACCTGACCCTCCTCAAGGCCCTCCTCGAACTCCAGCTGCGGCGCACCCTGCTCCCCCAGGAGGAGGCCCTCGACGTCGCCGTACGCGAGGTCACGGGCGAGCTCCACGGCACCACAGCCGCCACCCGCTTCGCCGTCCCCACGCTCCCCCTGGTCTACGACCGGTCGCGCGATCCCACCGCCGCGATGGCCGGGAGCTGCGCATCCGCGACGGGGACATCCAGCGGGCACGCGAGGAGATGGCCTCCATCCGCTTCGCGCTCGGCGGGATAGCGACGGGCCACATTGACGGGCTCTGCGACGAGGCCACCTCCATCGATCTGGACTGGGAGGCCCCGATCCAGTCGGTCGACATCTCGGCGCTGGCGGAGTACGGGGACGAGACGGTCGCCACGGTCCTGCGTCTCGACCTGGGCGCAGTCGGCCATCGACCAGCCGGGCCAGAAGCCGTGCATCGTCGTACGCAACGAGCTGCGGCGGCAGATGCGCTCCGGCGGCGCCACCATGGTCAAGAAGATCGACGCCGACCTGCGCCTCTCTCGGGCCACCGGCACCATCCAGGTCCTGGCCACCCACCGCCTCTCCGACTTCGAGTCGGTGGGCGCGGCCGGCTCCGAGGCGGTCGCCATCGCTCGCGACCTGATCGCCTCCTGCGAGACCCGCGTCCAGCTCGCCCAGGACACCCGCCCGCTCCAGATCACCCGCGAGGCCATCGGCCTGACCGACTCGGAATGCGAGCTCATCGGCTCCTGGGGCGCGGGCCAGCGCGGCCGGGCGCTGTGGAAGGTGGGCCGCGGCGGCGGCTCGCACGCGGTCCAGCTGATGCTGTCGCGCACCGAGGAACGCCTCTTCGAGACCGACGAGAAGATGGTGATCTGACGTGTCGGAGCGCGGCGCCGGCCCCTCAACGGCCGGCCTGGACGACAACACGCTGCTCGCCGCGTACGGAGCCGGCCTGGCCGTCACCGTCGGCGGCTCCGTCCTGCTCGCCGGGCCGCTCGCCGGACTCCTGTCCGGGCGGGGCTGGGCGGCGAGCGCGGACAGCGTCCCGGTCACCGTCCTGTCCGCCCTCGTCAAAGGCCCCGGCTCCGTCTACCACCCGGCCCCGCCCTCCTGGCTGTTCTACGGGCTCACGGTGTTCTTCGTACTCGCCCTGGGCGCCGTGATCGTCAAGGTGGCCGGCGCGGTGTCCTTCGGCGGTCGCACCGGCGGTGCCCAGTGGGGCGGGGCGAAGACCGAGCGGAAGATGTACGCCGCGAACGACCCGGCCCAGCGGGTCAACCGCATCACCGCCGGCCGAGGCCTGCGGACCAACAACATCCTCGCGGCCCAGCCGAACATCTCCGCGACCGTGTTCGGCGTACCCGGCTCCTCCAAGACGACGGGCCTGGTCCTGCCGAACGCGGCCGAGTGGCAGGGCGCCCTGGTGGTCACCACCAAGGCCGCCGACCGGATGGCCTCCTGGCTGGCCGAGGCCTCCGCCTCCGGCGGCGACAAGCGGGCCGCGCCCTGGGTCGACCAGGCCAAGAGCGTGCTGAAGGGCATCCTGCTCGCCGCCCACCTCTCGGGCGGCGGGATCTCCGACCTGCGCCGCTGGATCTCGCTGGGCAAGGACGCCCTCGACCACGTCCGCGCCGTCCTCCTCGCCCACGGCTTCACCGAGGTCGCCGACGACTACGCCTCCCCCTGGCTGCGCCTGCACGAGGACGGCGTCGGCTCCATCCAGTTCAGCCTCAACGTCCTGGCCCGCGTCTTCGCCGACGAGGAAGTCCGCGAGACCTGCTCGAAGTCCGACTTCACCTTCGAGGAGTGGCTCGACAGGAAGGGCACCATCTGCGTCATCGCCTCCGAGGCCGACGCCGACCGCTTTGCGCCCCTCATCAGTTCCCTGATCGCCGGAGCGATCCACGCGGCCGAAGCCCGCTACAACGCCACGGGCAAGCCCATCGACCCGGCCGTCGGCTTCCTCGTCGACGAGGCCGGCAACATGCTCCGCTACCCGCGCCTGCCCGCCATCCTCACCACCGGCCGCGGCATGGGCATCGCGATGCTGACGGTCTGGCACGACCTGTCCCAGCTCCGCGAATCCCTCGGCGTGCAGAAGGCCAACACCGTTCTGTCCGCGAGCGGCCTGCGCATGCTCCTGCCCGGCTGCGGCGACCTGGAGACCCTGCGCTACTTCTCCGGCCTGTACGGACGCACCGAGGTCCTGAAGACGAGCCACGGCCGCTCCCGCGGCGAGCACTCCACGAACACCCAGGCCACGGAAACCGACCTCGCGCCCGTCCACTCCCTCCAGCAGCTCCCCGTCTTCACCGCGATCGCCCAGTACACGAACCTCCCGCCGATCAAGGTGAGGATGCGCCTCACCTTCCGCGACAAGGACCTCAAGAAGCTTCTAGCTCAGGCGGAGGACCCGAAGCCCGTCCCCGCCGAGAAGCAGGGACGGCGGGCCAGCAGGACCAGCAGGGGAAGCCGACCATGACCGACCCCTGGGGGCCGCACGTGCCGGACCCCGCCAACCCCATGACCCCCGCCGACCTGTGGCCGTCCCCACCCGGAGCCCCTGCCAGGATGCCGGAGAAGCCGGAGCCGCAGCGCTGGGTGTGGGCGGCCATGGACCCGCCGGAGCGGCGGACCCGGATGCGCGAACTCGCAGCCTGGGTCGAGTGGCTCCGGCGAACCTTCGAACTCCACAACACGGTCACGTACTGCTGGTACCGGCACTCTGGCGTCGTCGAACACCTCACCGCCCTCTACACGGGGTGGATGCGCACCTACGCGGGGGACGAACCACCGGGACGCGAACTCGCCGAAGCCGACTGGATCAACACCCTCCACGCCTTCCTCCCCCGCCTGCAGCTCGCCGCGTGCGCGAACGGCACCCACCAGGAACCGCCGCTCATCGTCCCCCCACCGCCCGGCGCCGCCGAGGCCTTCGACCTGTACCTGAACGCCTCAGACGCGATGAACATCGACGCCGCCCACCCGGTGGCCGCCGAACTCGACGGTCGCGAAGCCGAGCTGAACCCGCCGCTGTAGAGGAGGCCGTGTGTCCCACCCCATCGAGCGTGTTCGGTCCGGTCGGCGTCGAGATCGCCTCTGCTGAGCCGCCGTACTGCTGGCGTTCCCCGCCAGGACCGCAACGTCGTGATCCGCCCCAGACGCTTCCACGCCCAGTCCCAGTTCCAGGCCCATTCCCGAACCGGCGCCTCGTACGGCGCGAATCTTGGAGGTACCCATGGCCACACCTACGGACCATGCCGTCGACCCTTCCGCCGCGGCATCGCGTCCCGGGTCGGGGGCGCTGCCCTTGTGGCAGGCTGACGACTCCGCAGGCTCCGGGGCGCCGGTCCCGCCTCAGCCCGTACGGGCCAGTGACAACGGTCTCGACATGCACGAGCCGGACGAAGCCGACTGGCCTGAGTGGGAAGAAGCGATGGCGGCTTGGGACGAACTCGTTCCTGAGGTCCCCGCCGCCGAGATCCGTGCTGCGGTAGCCGCCGACATCGCCGTCCTGAGCCCACAGCCCGAGAAGGCGGTAGCCGAGGCCGCGCCACTCGCCCCTTCGGCTGAGGTAGCGGAGTCGGCGGTGCCGGCCAAGGCCCCCGAACCCTCAGTCGTTCCGAAGGCGGGGGCAGACGTCAACGCGGCCCTGAGGGGAGCCGACGCTCGCGCGGACACCTTGAAGAACCACCGGGAGTGGCAGCGGATCCAGACCGTTCGCGGTGCCCTGGGTCACCTTTGGGAGGGGATGAAGGAGAAGGCGGGCCCCTACTGGGAGAACTTGAAGGCGGACATCCGCGTCCAGGGCTTCCTGAAGACCGTGTCCATCCGGGCCTGCGAGGCGATCTCGTCCTCGGCGTCGGCCCTGGCTCGCAAGCTTCAGGGCGACCTCCCGACCGCCGACGCCCTGCTCAAACTCTCTGACGCCACCCTGACCTACAGCAATGTCGCCACCGAGGCCAAGCCTGAACCGGCACCTGCATCCGTCGCGACATCCGCCAAAGAGCCCGTCGCCGATCCGATGCCACATCTTGTCGAGCGGGCGACCCCGAAGGCGTACGCCACCCGCGAGGACTCCGTGCGGGCCGCCCGGGAAGTGACGCAGCGCTTCCAGGAGTGGATCGCCAGTCCCATGGGCCAGGAGCTCGTTTCCTCCGACCACCGCCGTGTGGCGGCCTTCCGGGATGCCTGGCAGCAGCTCCCGCCGTACGAAAGCGGACCGGGCCCGGCCGTCGGCCCGTACGGCGAAGTCGCCGAGCACGCCAAGGCACTCGTCACGGCGGCGGTTGGTGCCGCCCGCTTCGCCCCCGGAGACCTTCAGGCCCTCCAGGCGCTGGCCCAGAGCGCAGACCGCCACGCGGCCCGCCTCGCGGTCACCTTGCCTCCCGGCGCGGCAACGCCGGCTCCGAAGGCGGCGACCCCCGCACCCCGTGCGGCGGTACCCGCGCCGGCAGCGGCCCGAATCCCGCGGGCGTCGGTGTAGGCCGTGGTGGTGCCAGGCAGTGCCTGCCCGGCACCACCACGTACGGGATCGCGGTGCCGACTACATGGCGGACCGCAGCATGTCCGCCGTCTTGGTCATCGCGGTCTTCGGCGTCTCGTCGGCCGTCGGCGGCGGTCCGTGTGGCGTCCTCCAGGAGGAGGACGGCCGTCACCGGTCTCGCCCGCGAGCGCCGCAAGCGGTCTCACTGTCGTAGTCCCGGACGGCGCCCGATCGCCAGGTCCGTGGGAACGTACGCGCGCGGCAGCACCCGCTGTGCTGCCTGCACCGGTTTCGTCGGGACCCACTTCAGCTCCTGGGCGATCGACTGATGGGCCGCCGCGTCCAGCATCGCCCGGGGCACCGGCGTGCCCGTACTCCGCGCGGCGGACAGGAGAGCGGCCGCGCCCTTCTGCTCCGCCCCCATCACTGTGGCGTAAGCCTCCTTCAGCGACTCGACCTGACGCGGGTGCACCGGGTAGAAGCGCCGGTCCCTGCCAGCCGAAGGAGGCCGGTAGTCGTCGGCGTTGGTCACCAGGCCGGCCTTGGCCCGCACGACGACCCACGGAGCGGTACCCGCCATCTGCCAGCCCGTGGCGGAGAGCCGGTACGCCGTCGCAGCCAGCGCCCCCACTCCCCCGGCGTCCGCGACGATGTCCGCGGCCGGCCGCGCCCGGCGGCTGATCGGGCGTCCACTCGGAGCCGAACAGCAACTGCCCGATCCGCACGGTCGCGGTACGGGAGATGACGACGGCGGGGTGGGGTTCAGTGGATGGCATCTTCGCAACCTGGCCCCGGCGGACCTGCGCATACCTTGGCAGTTCCAGCGGGGGATGTTCGCGGGGATCGCCCGTGTCGACGACGACGCCCCAGGCATTCGCGGCGGCGCCCCACGCCTTCGAGGCACCCCGCAGCGCCATCGCGGCGCTCTTCAGGTTCTCTTGCACGGCGCCGTCGGCCATGTCCCCGGCGAGCACGTGCATCAGGGTCCGGCCCGCGAGCATCCGGCCCAGCGCGTTCCAGGAGGAGATCTGCTGGAGGTCCGAGCCGCTCAGGCGGTGCTCCGCCGTGTCGTGCAGGGCGGTGTAAGCGGCGCGGGACAGGCGCTCACAGTCCTCGGCGAGGCGGGCGGTGACGGCGCTGGTCGGGTCGGTGGCGGAGGCATGAACCGGCTCGACGGGCAGGGCCGCGGGGAAGGAGGCCAGGTCGTGATCGGCGTCCCGGGTCGCGGCCCGTGCGTAGACGGACGCGTGGTCGAGGGAGGTCTTCGCCCGCTCGAAGGCGTCGACCGCGCCGGGATGCTCGACGCCCTGGGCGAGCCGGTGAACGACGTGCCCGGCCTCCCAGGCGACCTCGGAGTACCGCCGGGCGAGGTAGTCGAACGCCTTCTGGTGCCGCAGCAGGTAGGCGTACGGGGTCAGCGGCGCCCGGTCGGGCCCGAGATGACTGCCGATCACATCGCGCACGGCGCCCACGGCCCGCGCCGCGGATGCGATCCGCTCCCCGGACGGCCCGCGCTGACCGGCCTGCGGGGCCAGGTACCGGCTCGCGGTGCCCAGCAGCGTTCGCGCATCGCCCAGGCAGTCCTCCAGGTTCTGCTCCGCCTGGGTCAGCTCCCTTCGCCGTCGCTGATCCTCGTCGGCCGCCGGCGTAGGGGTGTACGCCCGAGGCCCGAGTCCCTTCTGCACCTGTAACAGCAGTCCGTCGACCTCATCGGCCAGCGCGGCCCGCTCACCGGGCGGGACGGAGGCGAGTGGTGTCCGCGCCACCTCCCGCAGGTGCGCGACGGCCACGTCGAACAGCTCCCCGAGCGTCGCCACCTCACTGCCCCCGAACGTAGGACAGGGCCATGGCCGCGCCGGCCGCCAGCTCTCCGACCTCGACGAGGGAGCGGGCGGATGCCTCGTCGGCGACCTCGCCGGCAGACAGTCGCGTCAGCGCTCCGCTGACGTGCTCCAGCAGGCGTACGTACGGAGTCAGGCCGACGGCACCCGGCTCCAGCGGCGGTGCAGCAACCGGCCGGCCGCGCTCCGGCAACGGGAGACGGTGCCGACCCTCGGAGCACTTCTGCGAGGTGATCAGCCCCTGGATCTCGTCGCTGCCCTCGTCGAACGTGATGCTATGGGCGAGCTTGGCGACCATGCCAAAGGCGTACCAAGCCGCCGACAGCACGGCAACCACGTCCTCGGAGTCCAGCTCACGGTCCAGCTCATCCAGCACTGTTGCGGACACTGACGACCCCTCCTTTGTATCGGAATGGGGATGATCGTCCCACCCGCGGGGCAGTCGTTGGGTCGGCCTGTGGATAAGCCTGATCTTGTGGAGAACACCCGTACCGGGGTGTTGGGCTGGTGGTGACGCGCGAGGACGGAGTGTCTCCCCGGAGGTCCCACCGGGCCGGTCCTTGCTGGTCTGGGTGTGGGCCGGAGACCTTGCGCGGCCCCGGGCCGCGGGATGCCCCGCCCCGCAGCAGGAGTTCGGGGCGGGTTGGACGAGCCCCCGCAGGGTGCCCGCGTCATTCCCGTTAGCTGTGCAGGACTCCGGTGCGGGCTGCGATGCCTCGAAGTTCGGGTGTGGTGCGCCCGGACAGCAGCAGGCCGGAGACCAGGGATTTCACGGCGGGGCGGGCGTGAGTTTCCTGCGGTGCCCAGTACTCGGCCTGGAGGAGGGCGCGGATGCATTCGTCGCGGCGGCCCCATTGCGCGAAGGCCTTCGCGCGGTCGGTGAAGTAGAGGGCGCGCCGTTCGGTGGTGGGGAGTGCTTGGGGGGCGAGGGCGTCGGCGGCGGCGATGGCGGCCGAGGGATCTCCGGCGGTGTTCTCTGCCGAGATCAGGTGGAGCTGGACGGTGGCCCAGCTGAAGCCGCCGCCGGTGTCCCGGAGGTGGGTGACGGAGCCGAGGCTCTTGGCGATGGCGGTGGCCTCGCTGGTCAGCTCGCGCATGCCGGCTTGGTTGCGTTGGTGGGCGACGGTGTAGGCGGCGCACTGGACGAGCAGGCCGCGCTGGGCGATCCCGGCGTTGCCGAGTTCTCGCAGGGCCGGGTCGTCGGCTGCGTTCAGGGCGAGGGTCAGGGCCTGGTCGTGCCATCCCGCCTTGCGTGCGAGGACGGCCTGCTGGCGGGCCGCCTCCGCTGCCGCGACGGGTGCCCCGGCGGCCGAGGCGAACTGCCGGGCGCGGTCGGCCGCCATCCAGCCGAGTTGCGGCTCGTCGAGCTTGATGAGGATGCGCGTCGCCAGGAGGTAGGCCTGCGCCAGCACGGGGAAACTGTCGCTGTTGGACTGGTGCCCGGCGGAGATCAGGCGTGGGAGCCGTAGGGCGAGGCTGGAGTACGCGCAGTCGTTGAAGTCCGCCGAGGCGCGGTGCAGTTCCACCGAGAGGGGGTCCTGTGGCATGTCAGGGGCCGCGCTGCCGAGTCCGAGCATCGCGTCGCGCAGCCCCGCGACGAGGGTCTCGCCGAGTTGCGCCTCCTCGGTCTTGGCCGGGGCAGCGCCGGCGAGGGGGGCTCCCAGGGCGGCCGCGGCGGTGACCGCCAGGTTCGCGAGCAGTTGCCTTCGCGTGCGCACCGGGTCCTCTCCGTCCTCGTGCCCTGGGATTCCCAGCGTAGAGGCGGGCAGGCTGGGATAGGGCCCGGTTCGCTGACTGCGCGGGTCCGTATCGGGGCCCGTAGCGGGGCCCGTAGTGAGGCCCGTAGTGGGGGCAAGGCCGAGGTCCTGGGGTGGGATGCCGAGTGCCTGGGCGAATCTCTGGAGCACGGACAGGTCTGTCATGTTCGATTTTCCGCGCTCCAAGCGGGATACCTGGGCGGCCGAGTAGCCGGTCATCGACCCGAGCTTGGCCAGGGACATTCCCTGGATTCTGCGTGCTCTGCGCACCACCTCGCCAGGTGTCGCCGCCCCGGGTGCCGCCTGTGGCTTTCGAACTGCATCCATAGTCCCGTCCCGGTGTAGCCGAGGCTGCGTGGTCCCCGTGAAGCGGGGGCTCGGACGCGGCCGTCCGTCCTTGCACGAGATGCAAACTCCTTGCAGCCCCATGGCTACTGACTGTTGTACCGCGTCCTGGTGCGGTGGTCTTGGAGTTGCGGCGGTTCACCAACGCCGCGCACTCCCCACCCCCGTGAGTACTCCTCAGAAGGGACTTCTCCGTGGATCAGTACCTGCCGCAGCGCGACCGTCTGCTGACGTCGTCCAGGCCCCTGCCGGACTTCGAAGCCGTGGGCTCGAACGGACCCTGGCTCCACCTCGCCGACGGACGCCGCATCCTCGACGGATCGAGTGGGCTCCTCTGTGTGAACGTCGGACAGGGCAGTCCCGCGGTCTTCGCCCGCATAGAGAAGCAGTTCTCCCGCTACTCCTTCGGCGGCGCCGCCGTCGTCCAGCCCCACATCCAGATGGAACTGATGGACAGCCTGTGCCGCGCGGTGGGCAGGCCGGATGACTCCGTCGCACTGACCACGTGCGGAACGCTCGGTGTGGAGGTCGCGGTGGGCCTGGCACGGAACATCGTGCGGGTCCGCGACGGAAAGCGGCGCGGGGACATCCTCACGTCGAGCCTCTCCTACCACGGCAACAGCATGTTCACCCTCGGGGTCGCGGGCAACCAGATCCGCAACCCCCGCCCGGAAGACCGCTACGGGCTCGGCCCCGCCTTCCCCGCGCCCTACCCGCCCACGCACGGCCACGCCCACGACGGGCAGGGGTGCGGCGTCGCGTGCGCTGATGAGGTGGCGCTGGCGATCGACAGCCGGGGCGCGGAGAACGTCGCCGCGGTCCTGATCGAGCCCGTCAACGGCACCACGGGCGGCGCCTTCGTACCCCCGGACGGCTACCTGCGGCGGGTGTCGGAGATCTGCCGCGAGCGGCACGTCCTGGTCATCCACGACGAGGTCCTGACCGGGCTGTGGCGCACCGGCACCCCACTGGCGAGTCATCACTGGGACGGGTGCGAGCCCGACCTGGTCGTCCTCTCCAAGGGCCTGGGCGCCGGCTACACCGGTGTGGGCGCGGTGCTGGTGTCGCCGGAGCTCGCGCCGCTGCTGCGGCGCAAGGGCGTGGACCCGCTGCCCGCGATGGGCACCATGGCTACCCACCCCCTCCAGGCGGCGGCTTGCCTGGGGGTCCTGGACGAGCTGGAGGCCATGGACTTCGGTGCCTTCACCGCGCGTGGAGAGCGTCTGGGCACGACGCTGCGGTCCCTGACCAGCCGGGCGCCGGTACGGGAGGTCCGGGGCATCGGCCACCTGTACGGGGTGGAGGTCGCCCCGGGCCTGCTCTGGCGGCTGATGGAGGAGTGCGAGCGGCGCGGCGTCTTCTTCTACCCGTTCACCGGAGCCGGCCACCCGCGCAGCGAGGGCCTGGTCGTCGCGCCCCCGCTGAACTCCAGCGAGGACGACATCGACTTCCTGACCGCCGCGCTCACCGACGCCGTCGGCGCCCTGAGCTGACCCGCCCTGCCGCTCCCCTGCCGTGGGGGCGGACCGTCTCGACGCAGAAACCGAGGACACGTCATGCAGTTTCCCGTCACGGTCATCGACCAGCTCGACGAGGCCCAGCTCAGCAGGTGGCACGACTTCTACGGGGTGAACGCCGACCGGCCCCGCTTCGAGGAGGAGGGCATCTGGCGGCGCACCCAGCAGGAGGAGACCGCCTCCAACTCCGGCTGGGCGGGCGAGGGCGACGCGCGCCGCCGCATCGTCCACTACTGGCACCAGTACGGGCTCGTCGACACCACCGCGGCGCCGTCGCTCGCCATGACCGAGATGTACCTGTACCACTCGGTGGCCGCGCCCCGGGACGAGATCGAGGAGGCGTGGGAGCAGAACCACGCGATGCTGGCCGACGGTGGCTGGAAGCAGGTCGGGCGGGGTCGGTACGAGCTGGGTGACCTGCGCGTCCACATGATCCGGGTGGAGGAGCACCCGGAGGACCTGCGGGCGGGCCGCCGCCTCCCGGCCGACTACGAGGTCATCGACACCGTCTTCACCTCCGTCAACGCCTTCCCGCCCAGGGCGGTCCGCCGACGGCCGTGGGAGGTCCTGACCCACGGCGTCCGGGTCAAGGACACCCCCGGCGAGCCCGTCTACGCCGACGACCTCGCGCAGCTCACGGACTTCCTGCCGTTCCAGGTCGAGGCCGGCTGCGGTCTGTCCTACGAGGCCGGGATTCCTCCGCTGCACCGGCTCCACGAGATCTACCACGTCAACGAGATCGAGGACGAACAGCTCCGCAAGGGCTTCACGTTCATCCTCGCTCCGGGCCGGGACCCGCTGCTCGCGGAGATGTTCCTCGACACCGAGAACAAGGTCGGCGAGCTGTCGGACATGTACCGGGCGTGCTTCGACGCCGAGGTCACCCCGGCGCTCCGCGCGCTCAAGCGCATGGAGGAGGCCGGGCACATGGTCGGCCCGTTCATCACGAACAACTTCGACGCGCTCGGCGCCCGCGCCGGGTTCCAGGAGGAGTTCATGCGCCGCTACGACCAGCGGATCCCGCCGGTCACCTTCCACCCCGACGCGAAGGCCCTGGTCGTGATCGGGCTGCACGCCGACCGGCGCTGGGTGGCCAAGCGGGCCCGCGCGGCCGGCCTCAAGGTATTCCTCGTCGACCCGGAGGGATTCCCCCGTCCGGACGGAACCTGGTTCGCCTACCCGCTGGAGGCCCCCCAGACCGGTGACGTCGTCGTACGGCAGACGGCCGCCGTCGCGATCGGCGAGCTGGAGCAGCTGCTGAACCCGACGTGACCAGCGCGTGAAATCCGGGGCCGGGGAACGGCGCTAGCCTCTGGGCTCGTTCCCCGGCCCCGCCCCGCGGTGCCCCTCCCAGGATGAGAGTCAAGGAATGCGCGTTTCAGTGATCGGCTGCGGACACCTCGGCATCCCGCACGCGGCGGCGATGGCCGAACTGGGTCACGAAGTCATCGGTGTGGACGTCGACCAGGCCAAAGTCGAGCGGCTCAACGCAGGCGAATGCCCCATCTACGAGACCGACCTCCCCGAGCTGCTCGCCGCCCACACCGCGAGCGGGCGCCTGCGGTTCACCACCGACATCCGCGAGGCAGCCGAGTTCGCAGAGCTGCACTTCATCGGTGTCGGCACGCCGATCGACGCGGACGGACGCTCCTACGACACCGGGCAGGTCTACGGCGCCATCCGCCAGCTCGCCCCGCTCCTGACCCGGCCGTGCACGATCGTCGGCAAGAGCACGGTCACCGTCGGGACCACGGTCCAGGTCACCGCGCTCGCCCAGCGCCTCGCCCCGGCGGGCACCGCGGTAGAGGTGGTCTGGAACCCGGAGTTCCTCCGCGAGGGGCACGCGGTCGAGGACACCCTGCGGCCCGACCGGCTCATCGCGGGCGTGACCACCGCCGAGGGGGAGAAGGCGATCCGGGCCGTGTACGCGCCGATCCTGGACGCGGGTGTCCCGATCTTCGTCACCGACCCCCAGACCGCCGAACTCGCCAAGGGCGCCGCGAACACCTTCCTCGGCCTGAAGATCAGCTACATCAACGCCGTCGCCGACATGTGCCAGGCCGCAGGTGGCGACGTCTCCCAGATCGTGGAGATCCTCGGCATCGACCCGCGCATCGGCAGCGGCGGGATGCGGCCCGGCATCGGCTACGGCGGCGGCTGCCTCCCCAAGGACGTGCGCGCCTTCACCGCCTCCGCACGGCAGCTCGGCGCCGAACAGGCCGCCGTCCTCCTGCGCGCCGCCGAGAAGATCAACGAGAGCCGCACCGACGTGGCCATGGACCTCATCCGCGAGGCCCTGTGCGGGCGCCCGGTCAAGAACGCCAACGTCACCGTGTGGGGCGCCGCTTTCAAGCCCGGCACAAACGACGTCCGCGAGAGCCCGGCACTCGCCCTCGCCCACGCCCTCCAGCAGGCCGGCGCCACGGTCACCGTTCACGACCCGCAGGCCGTGGCCACCGCCATGACCCGCAACCCGGAACTGGACTACACCGACAACGTCGCCGCATCCGTCGAAGGAGCCGACCTCGTCGTCCTGGCCACCGAATGGCCGGAGTACCGCGAGGCAGACCCCTGTGCCCTCGTAGCTCTGCCGGCCGACCCGCTGCTCGTCGACTGCCGCACGACCCTCGACCCCGAGCCCTGGCGCACGGCCGGCTGGGCCGTCCACCAGCTCGGACGCCCCGGGAAGTAGCTCCCGCGGAGAAGGGCTCGCGCTGCTGCCCCCACGCCCCTGGAAAGGTTCCCGCCATGACCAGTGACGACGTTGTGCTCCGTCGTGCCGATGACTCCGACGCAGGTCCCGCGGCCGACGTCTGGCTGCGTTCCTTCGCCGCCGCGCTGCCCACCGTGCGCTGCGCCCACGCCGAAGCCGACGTACGCGACTGGTTCGCCCGCGTCCTCGTGCCCCAGTACGAGACCTGGGTCGCGGTCACCGGGAGCGAGGTGGTGGGGGTCATGGTGATCAACGGCGGGGAAATGAAGCAGCTCTACCTCGACCCCGCGTGGCGCGGTCGGCGTCTCGGCGACCGGTTCATGTCCCTCGCCAAGGAGCAGCGGCCGGAGGGGCTGTCGCTGTGGACGTTCCAGGTCAACGAACCGGCGCACCGGTTCTACGAGCGCCACGGCTTCATCGCGGTCGAGCGGACGGACGGCACGCGCAACGACGAGCACGAGCCGGACGTCCGATACATCTGGCGGCCCCCACCGGCACCCTGACGACGAGGGTGGTCGGGGTGACCTCCCTCGTCGTCGTCGGTGCCGGTCTCCGGTGTCGTCATGACAGTTCTGATCGTCGGTGGCAGCGGCTTTCTCGGGACAGAGCTGGTCCGGCAGGCGATAGCAGCAGGGCACACGACCGTCGTGACGTACGCGACCAAGCCCGGCGCCGCCTCCCCCACCACGTGGCGCCGTCTCGATCTGCGGGACGCGGGAAGCCTGGACGCGGTCATGTCCGAGGTTCGCAGGCCGCGGTCGCCCGAACCTCGCTGATCGTGGCTACGGGCGGTCGGTCTACGAGAAGGCGGTGCACGAACTCGCTGCCGGCACCCGTGACGGCGTCCTGTTCACGGACGATATCCGTTGTCCCGTGCATGTCACCGACCTGGCCGCCGCCCTCCTGGAGCTGGCGGCCACCGAAGCGGTCGGCGTCCACCACCTCGCAGGGCGCGACGCCGTGAGCCGTCACGAACTGGGCATCCTCATCGCCGAGCGAGACGGACTCGACGCCTCCCGGCTCCCCATGAGCCTGCGGGCCGACAGCACACTCCGCGGCGCCTTCGACGTACGCCTCGACAGCCGCGCGACCCAACGAGGTCTGCGCACCGTACTGCGCGGGGCCCAGCAGTTCCTCCGGCCCGGGTGCTCCATCTGATCCAGGGTCGCCACCATTGCTCTGCAGGCCTTCCTGCGCGGATTCCCTGAGCAGGCGGCCGACATGGCCGAAGGCGCCTACGAGCGCGGCCGCACCGGGAACGCCAAGGCTGCCAAGGCAGCGCTCGGCCGGACCCAGGAACTCCTCGACTCCACAACGTCCCGACCGCCGCATGGACGGTGGCCATCGAGCCCGGCGGCGAGATCCGCGACGGCGCCTGGGTCGCCGAACTGTCCGGCGACTGCCTCAAGGGCTGGCCGAAGGGAATGCGGCTGATCGTTCGCAAGGAACGACCCATCCCGGCGCCCAGTTGCGCTCCACCGACACCGACACCGACACCGACGGCCTGCGGCTTACCGCGTTCGCCACCAACACCACCGGCGTCCCCATCGCCGCACTCGAACTGCGGCACCGCCAGCGGGCGAGGGCCGAGGACCGCATCCGGGCCGCCCGCGCCACCGGCCTGCGCAACCTTCCCCTGCACGAGGCCGCGCAGAACCAGATCTGGCTGGAGATCGTCCAGATCGCCCTCGCCCTCCTCGCCTGGATGGCCATCCTTGCTCTGACCGGAGAAACCCGCAGGTGGGAGCCCGCCGCCTCCGGCTCCGCCTCTTCTCCGCCGCCGCTCAGCTCGTCACCACCGCCCGCCGCCAGCACCTGCGGTTCGCCCACCACTGGCCCTGGACCGGCGTGATCACCGACGCCCTGGCACGCCTCAAAGCTCTCCCGAACCCCGGCTGACCAGCACGTTCCCGTCCCTCCGAGCCGCACCACCCCGCCGGAGCCGTGGAACCCGGCGCCCACCCGACGCGACAGCCGGGCCATCAGCCTGGCCGCCACCAGCCCGAACAACCGAAACGGCCCGCCGAGGAAACCGACGGACCGTCACGAAAGATCGAGGTTAGTGATCTACAATCCCTTAGGCTACCGGCATGTTTGAATACCATGGCTGGATTACGGTTCGCGAGTGTGCCACGGACGACGATGACTCAACGCGACTCACCGAGATCGTCCAGGGTCTTCGGCATCGCATCGACGCGATGGCCAGCCCCTACCTCCTCGACTTGCGGTGGATGAATGGTGAACCGTTTATCCACATCGGAGGCTTCACCAACCATCGCGCATCCGAGATCTTCGAGCTGTTCAGCCATACGGGTATGGAGGCTCCGGGGTCCTACGGCCTGCTCCACCTGCGCGACGATGAAGACCCCGGCCACGAGAACGAGGTCCGCGTCCTGAGGCTGGCTCGCGGAGTCGTTACCTGGCACACCGAGGCGTTGCTGTCGCCATGCATCCCGACACTGGAGGATCCCTTCGACGGGTAGGGGCAGGGTGCACATCGCGCGAAATCGCTTGCCTGCTGCATCGGAGACTGGCCGCGGATCGTGCCCCCTGGACGGCTTCTAGCAGACTTGGCGTGTGTCGGTCAGGACGTCGACGGTCTGATTGACGTCCTGACCGTCGCGGTGGAGACCTTGAACCCGGTACCAATCTAAGGCTTGTCCCGTAACTGCTGGTCACAGGTGAGATGATCTTGTTGTGGCTGGTGTGATCACGGCGTCGGAGCCGTCTTGGATAGCCCCGTTCACCGGGCTGAGCCCGCGCTGTTTCGGGAAGCTGGTGGCGGTGCTGCGGCGCGAGGGTGCTGATGCGGTCCGCAAGGGCCGGCCGTGGAGCCTTCCGCTGGAGGACCGGGCCCTGCTGGTCGCGGCGTACTGGCGCACGAACTTGACGATGCGCCAGCTCGCACCGCTATTCGGGGTCTCGAAGTCGGCGGCGGACCGGATCATCGACCACCTCGGGCCGATGCTCGCGCTCCAGCCCCGCAAGCGGTTCGCCAAGGGCACCGTCCTGATCGTGGACGGAACCCTCGTCCCCACCCGGGATCACGCCATCGCCGCGCAGTCGAAGAACTACCGGTACTCCACCAACCACCAGGTCGTCATCGACGCCGACACCCGCCTGGTCGTCGTGGTCGGCCGGCCTCTGCCCGGGAACCGCAACGACTGCAAGGCGTGGGAGGAGTCCGGCGCCAAAGCCGCCGTCGGCAAGACACTCACGATCGCCGACGGCGGCTACCCGGGCACCGGACTCCTCATCCCTCACCGCCGCGAGCGCGGTCAGATCGAACTCCCCGCCTGGAAGGAGGAACACAACAAGTCCCACAAGCAGGTCCGCGCCCGCGTCGAGCACGTCTTCGCCCGCATGAAGACCTGGAAGATCCTCCGCGACTGCCGCCTCAAAGGCGAGGGCGTCCGCCAGGCCATGCTCGGCATCGCCCGCATGCACAACCTCGCCCTCGCCGGATAGGCCAGAGGGCCGTACGTCAGCCCGTCATGCCCGAGACGACTCAAAGATCATTTACGGGACAACCCTTAGGCAAGCGTCTTGCTGCTGCGAAGGTGGACCAGGTCGAGGAGGGCCTACCTGAAACAGGCTGCGCAGTGCCAGCGGGATTTCGATTCAAGTCTTCGGGCGTAGATTGACCAAGAGACATGCTCAACAACTTCGTACTGGATATCGAGCATTGTTCGATACAGGAGAAGCAGGGCTCC